>CAZVNY010000082.1:0-7557 GCA_964628785.1 uncultured Thiobacillus sp. | reverse complement strand
GCCAAAGCTGGAGCTGAAGGTGCATGGTGCCGGCTTACCCGTGGAACAGCCTGTAACAGACGATTTGCCGCAGACAGGAGGTCAAGCCGGTCTGCCTCGGACTTTTCAAGCCTCCAGCAGTCGCTGGATTACTGCCCCTGCCAGCATGAGGCCGAACAGGGGGGGCAGGTAGGAAATGGTGCCGTTGACGCTGCGTCGGCCCAGGGGGGTGTCTTCCGGCGGGCCGGGGGGGCGGCCGGGTTCATCGGACCACACGCACAGCACCCCCTTGTGTATGCCCTGGCGGCGCAGGCGGGTGCGTACTTCCCGGGCCAGGGGGTCCACCTGGGTGTGGGCGATGTCCGATACCCGTACCCGGGTCACGTCCAGCTTGTTGCCGGCCCCCATGCTGGCGGCCACCGGCAGGCCCCGCTCCAGAGCCGTCACGATGAGGGCCAGCTTGCAGTTCAGGGTGTCGATGCAGTCCACCACCCAGTCCATGTCCTGGGGCAGCAGTTGCGCCACATTGTCGGGCGTGATGCAGGTGTTGAGCACCGTGAGCCGGCAGTCCGGGTTGATGTCGCGGATGCGCGCGGCCATGACCTCGGTCTTGAAGGCCCCCACGCTGGATAGCGTGGCGGGCAGCTGGCGGTTGATGTTGGAGGTGGCCACCTGGTCCATGTCCACCAGGGTGAGACGGCCCACGCCGGCCCGGGCCAGGGCCTCGGCACACCAGGAACCCACGCCCCCCAGGCCGGCGACGAAGACGTGGGCCCGGGCCAGGCGCTCCAGGCCGGCCTCGCCCACCAGGATTTCCGTGCGTGCGAATTGCGCAGGGGCTGGGGCCGGGGACGAAGCCAGGGGCGGCGGCATGGCCGGGCTCAGCCCAGGTAGTAGCTGGCCACCAGGCCCGCGAAGATCACCCCGCCAAACCAGTTGTTGTGCATGAAGGCCTTGAAACAGCCCTCCCGCTGGCGCTCCCGGATGAGGGTGTAGTGATAGCCAGCCATGACGGCGGCCACCCCAAGGCCCGCATACCAGGGCCAGGCGAGCTGCACTTTCCAGCCCACCCAGGCCAGCAGCAGCAGGGTCATGGCATAGCACAGCATCACCGCCAGCACGTCGTAGCGGCCGAAGGTGATGGCGGAGGTCTTGATGCCGATCTTGAGATCGTCCTCCCGGTCCACCATGGCGTATTCGGTGTCGTAGGCCATGGCCCAGAACACGTTGGCCGCCAGCATGATCCAGGATACGTCGGGCAGGGCCTGGAGGTGGGCGGCGAAGGCCATGGGGATGCCGAAGCCGAAGGCAATGCCCAGGTAGGCCTGGGGGATGGCCAGGAAGCGCTTGGTGAAGGGATAGGACGCCGCCAGGAAGGCGCCCAGGAAGGAGAGCTGGATGAGCAGCCAGTTCTGCAGGGGCAGGATGAGCAGGAAGGCCAGCAGGGCCAGGCCCGCCGCCAGCAACAGGGCCTCCTTTTCGCTCACCCGTTTGGCGGCCAGGGGGCGGTTCTTGGTGCGTTCCACATGGGGGTCGAAGTCCCGGTCCGCGTAGTCATTCACCACGCAGCCGGCGGAGCGCATGAGTACGATGCCCAGGAGGAAGATCCACAGTACCCACCAGTCCGGGGAGCCGGAGCTGGAGATCCACAGGGCCCATAGGGTGGGCCAGGCCAGCAACAGCGTGCCGATGGGCTTGTCCAGCCGCATCAGCTTTTCGTATTCGCTCAGGCGTTCGGTGAGGGTCATGGCAGCTTCAGCACCTCGGGCAAAAACACTTCCGTAACCAGGATGGGGTGGGCTTCCAGCGTGAAGCGGGAGCGCCGGGCCCAGAGCCGGCCAGCGGCCTCGGACGGGGAGAGGTGTGCCATGGCCTTGACGTAGAGGGGATGCTGGGGCTCCAGACCGAGGAATTCCAGGGGGTCCCGTTGCACCCTGGGATCGGAGAACAGGGCCGTGCCCAGGGAGCGGTTGCCCAGGTCCTCCAGGGCCTGCCAGGGCCCCTGCAGCCCCGGAAGGGGGATGACGCTGTGGGCGAACACCAGTGGCAGCTCGGCACAGCGCAGCAGCACCTCGCGCACCATGGCCTGCCGGCCCGGCATCAGGGCCAGAGGCTCGCATTCATCCGCATGGGGCGTGTCTGCATCCTGGCGCATACGCAGGACGTTGAATGCCGGGCAACGCTCGATCAGGGCCTGGGTCAGGGAGCCGGGGATCTGCAGCCAGGCGGCATAGGGGGTGGTATCGCGGAGTTGGGTTTGCCAGGCAGGCATCAGGATGAGGGGCAGACTGGAAATGCCGGAGTGCGTACAAAACCAATGAATTATGCCATTCGTCCGTGCCTGCCCGCCGGATGGCGCATGACCCGTGCAGTTTTGCCTTGCTTCTGCCGATAGGGGAAAGCAGGATAATGGCCATAAAAAACATGCATTCCAGATACGCAGGAGGACACGTGCCCGATTCCCAGCCCGCAGCAAAATCCTTCCCTGCCCTGGCAGGCATGCGCTGCATGGCCACGATCTTCACCCTGGCCCTGCTGGCGGTCCTGCAGCCCACGCTCGCCCAGGCCGCACCCAGCCTGTTGTTCGCGGTGAACGAAGGCACGTCCAGTGCCAGTGATGCCCTGTTCCGGCGGGACAAATACGCCGACCTGGCGGCCTATCTGTCCGCGGCGGTGGGCAGGCCGGTGAAGACCGAGACCTCCAACATCCTGCCCATCCTGGTGCGCAACCTGGAACGCCAGCGCTACGACGTACTCCTGGTGCGGCCCAGCCATATTTCCGCCCGGGCCATGCGGGACCAGGGCTATCGTCTGCTGGCGGCGGCCAAGGGTGAGAGCCGGGTGCATTTCATCGTGCGCCGGGACTCCCCCCTCAAGTCGGTGCAGGAATTGCACGGCCGCTTCACCGTCTTCCCCGATGACCTGGCCTATCCCACCGCCGTGGGCCTGGCGGTGATGCGGGATGCGGGCATCGATACCGCCAAGGAGCGGGTGCAGTTCATGAACCGCCAGGAGGCCGTGGGCTATGCCGTGGAGAACGGCCTGGCGGACGCTGGCGTGGTGATTTCCTACTCCAAGGTGGGCAGAAACTGGGAAAAGGATGGCGGCCGCTTCCTCTATACACGGGACAAACTGCCCTTCTGGTCCGTCATCGTCTCCCCCAAGGTGGATCAGGCCACGGTGGACAAACTGCGCGCCGCCCTGCTGGCCCTGGAGCAAAGCCCCAAGGGCAAGGCCATCCTGGAGCAGATCGGCATCAGCGGCTTCGTGGCCGGCAACCAGCAGGCCTATCTGGACATGTTCAAGTGGGTGGAGGGGCCCTGGAACACGGTGCTCGAGCGCAATGCCAAGCAGAAGGCCAGGCTCAGGCCCTGAAGTAATCCAGCCCCCGGGGCAGCCAGCGACCCAGGTGTAGGCGCACGCTGCGGGAGTGTCCCTCGATGAGCTCTTCCGCGGCCTCCCGGGCCGCCTCCAGCAGGCCTGGGTCGCCTTCCAGGTCCGCAAAGCGCAGCATGGGCAGGCCGCTCTGGCGCGCCCCCAGGAATTCCCCCGGTCCCCGCAGGCGCAGGTCTTCCCGGGCAATGGCAAAGCCGTCGCTGTTTTCCTTGATAGTGCGCAGCCGTTGGCGGGCGGTATCCGACAGGGGCTCGCCGTAGAGCAGCAGGCAGATGGACTCGCGCTGGCCCCGACCCACCCGGCCGCGCAGCTGGTGCAGCTGGGCCAGGCCGTAACGCTCGGCGTGTTCGATGACCATGAGGGCGGCATTGGGCACGTCCACCCCCACCTCGATGACCGTGGTGGCCACCAGCATGTGCAGCTCCCCCGCCTTGAAGGCGGCCATGACGGCGGCCTTCTCGGCAGGCTTCATGCGCCCATGCACCAGGCCGATGGCCAGCTCCGGCAGGGTCGTCACGAGCTCTGCGTGGGAGGCCTCCGCCGCCTTGAGCTGGAGCTTTTCCGATTCCTCCACCAGGGGGCAGACCCAATAGGTCTGGGCACCGCCCATGCAGTAGTCCCGCAGGCGGACCATGACCTCGTCCCGCCGGTTCAGGGACATGACCCGGGTGCTGACGGGGCTGCGCCCGGGGGGCAGGGCGTCGATGACGGACACGTCCAGATCGGCGTAATAACTCATGGCCAGGGAGCGGGGGATGGGGGTGGCGGACATCATGAGCAGGTGAGGCGTCAAACCGGCCTGGTCGTTGCCCTTTTCCCGCAGGGCCAGGCGCTGTTCCACGCCGAAGCGGTGCTGTTCGTCCACCACGGCCAGGCTCAGGTCGTGGAAGCTCACCCCGGTCTGGAACAGGGCCTGGGTGCCTACCGCCACCTGCACCCGGCCGGCGGCGATGTCTGCCAGGGTCTGCTGCCGGGCCTTGCCCTTCAGGGCCGCGGTGAGCCAGGCCACCTGCAGGCCCAGGGGGGTGAGCCATTCGTGGAACTTGAGATAGAGCTGTTCGGCCAGGATTTCCGTGGGGGCCATGACCGCCGCCTGGGTGCCCGCCGCCAGGGCGGGCAACACGCTCAGGGCCGCCACCAGGGTCTTGCCACTGCCCACGTCGCCCTGCAGCAGGCGGTTCATGGGGTGGGGCCTGGCCAGATCCCGGCGGATCTCCTCCAGCACCCGCCGCTGGGCCGGGGTGAGGGCAAAGGGCAGCCGGGCCAGCAGGCCTTCGGCGAGCCCCCCATCCCCGGACAGGGCCCGGGCACTGAGGCTGTGGCGCTGGCGGGCTGCCAGGCGCAGGGACAACTGCTGGGCCAGGAGCTCGTCGAACTTCAGGCGCTGCCAGAAAGGGCTGTGGCGGTCGCCCAGCTCCGTCGGGTCTGCCTCCCGGGGCGGCGCGTGCAGATGGCCCAGGACCTGGGCAAAGTCCGGCAGTTGCAGGCGCTGCAGCAGGGTTGCCGGCAGGGATTCGTACAGATCGGTGGCCTGCAGCGCGGTCTCCACGGCCTTGCGGATGGCTGCCTGGGACAGGCCCGCCACGCCGGGATAGACCGGCGTGAGATGGTTGGGCAGGGCGGTGCCGGGTCGCACCACGCGCAGCCGGGGATGCACCATTTCATGCCCGAAAAATCCGGGCCGCACCTCGCCGAAGAGGCGGACCTGTACCCCGGGCTTCAGCTGGGCGAGCTGGTTGGGATAGAAGTGGAGCAGGCGGCAGAAAAGACGGGCATTTCCCTCGGCCGGCAGGTCCGGGGAGAGGGGGGGGGTACCCCCCGCCCTGGCTTGCATACCCGCTGCCCCATGCAGGCCGGCGGCCTCTCCGCCGGCGTGTGGCGACGGGGTTTCCAGCGCCCTGATCTCCAGCACCAGCTGCCGCCGGGGTCGGTGTTGCACTTCGGCATGCACGATGCAGCCTTCCACCTGCACGGTGTCGCCGGCCCGGATGGCGTGCAAGGGGGTGAGGCGGGTTTCATCCTCGTAGCGCAGGGGCAGGTGCAGGATGAGATCCGCCGCTTGCCGGTAGCCCAGCTTGCGGGCCACCGTTTCCGGCGTCTGGGTGGCAGCTGGGCGCTTTGCCGGGGGCATGCAGGCGGGCTTGGCTCGCTTTTGCTGCTCAGCCCAGCACCATGACTCCATCCGCCTCCACCAGGGCCCCCCGGGGCAGCTCCTTCACCCCTACCGCGGCCCGGGCCGGGTAGGGGGGCTGGAAGTACTGGACCATGATCTCGTTGATGCGGCAGAAGTGAGCCAGGTCCGTGAGGAAGACATTGAGCTTCACCACATCCGCCATGTCACCGCCGGCCGCGTGGGTCACGGCCCGCAGGTTTTTGAAGACCTGGTGGATCTGGGCCTCGATGCCTTCCACCAATTCCATGCTGGTCGGGTCCAGGCCGATCTGGCCGGAGAGATACACGGTATCCCCCACCTTGATGGCCTGGGAGTAGGTGCCGATGGCCTGCGGGGCGTTGGGACTGGAGAGGGGGGTCTTGGGCATGGCGTACTCCACAGAAAATTCGTTGCTTTGGAATGGACTGCAGGAAAAGGAAACCGGTAGGGTGGGCGAGGAACGGGAAGAGGGGTTAACGTTTATGGCGAGTCACCACCCCGGAACATGAAACGGCGAATCGCCTTGAACGTTCCCCTCTCCCAGCCCTCTCCCCCAGCCCCTCCCCCGCCCGCGGGGGAGGAGAGCAAAGTGGGGGCAAAGTTTCGCTGAGCGCGGCTTTCACGTTAAGGAAGTACCGACTAACTTCATCGCGAGGAGCGAAGCGACGTGGCGATCCAGAAGTTAAAAATTTCGCATGGATTCTGCATTGCCGCGCTGTGCTCGCAATGGCGGCAAGGGATTTGCTCTGTGTTTCCTTGAGTTCTGGCTGCATCAGCAGAGGTCAGATCCCGACCAGGAGCAGTTCGAACAGGCGCTCCCGCCTGGCGGACCCCAGGTTGCGCAGGACGTCCAGGCCGCTTTGCACCACCCGGTTGTCCCGCTTCAGGGTGTAGAGGGTGGCCAGGCGGCGCCAGGCCTGGGCCAGCTCCGGGTCCACGGTCTGGAGCCGGTGCATGTCCTGGACCATGCCACTGGGCCCTTTCAGGTTGTAATAGGCCTGCCCCAGGTTGCGCCAGGCCAGCAGGTAGTCCGGATCGCTGCGTACCGCCCTGCGGTAGGCCTCCAGGGCAGGCCGGTTTTGCCCCAGGGCCAGGAAGCTGTTGCCCAGATTGTTGTGGGCGTAACTGTCCTGCGGGTCCAGACGCAGATTTTCCTGGTAGGCCGCCACCGCCTCGGCATAACGCCCCATGGCGGAATAGGCCCTGCCCACCACGAACCAGGCCAGGGGATTCTCCCCCTCGGACTGGGTCCAGCGTTTGCCCAGGGCCAGCAGGGACAGCCAGTCACCCCGCTGCTCCAGGGCCTGGGCATTGCCCAGCCAGGTGTTGCCCGGTGTGGAGACGCTGCCAGGGCTTGCCTGGACGGCGGGGGCCAGTGTGACGAGCAGGGTGAGGATAAGGACTCTGGGGAGATGCATCCTGCGGAGACAACAAAAAAGGGTGCCTGAAAGACACCCTTTTACCGTCTTGTTGACGATCTGACCAGAAACCGACTTAGCCTGCGTAGTTGGTGGTCACGAAGTCCCAGTTCACCAGGTTCTCCAGGAAGGTCTCCACGAACTTGGGACGCAGGTTGCGGTAGTCGATGTAGTAGGCATGCTCCCACACGTCCACACAGAGCAGGGCCTTGTCGCCGGTGGTCAGGGGGGTACCGGCGGCACCCATGTTGACAATGTCCACGGAACCGTCGGCCTTCTTCACCAGCCAGGTCCAGCCGGAGCCGAAGTTGCCCACGGCGGAGGTCTGGAAGGCCTTCTTGAACTCGTCCAGGGAGCCCCACTTCTTGTTGATGGCGTCGGCCAGGGCGCCGCTGGGGGTACCGCCGCCGTTGGGCTTCATACAGTTCCAGAAGAAGCTGTGGTTCCAGACCTGGGCGGCGTTGTTGTAGACGCCTCCGGCGGGAGCGGTCTTGACGATGTCTTCCAGGGACTTGTTTTCGAATTCCGTGCCCTTGATCAGGTTGTTCAGGTTGGTGACGTAGGCCTGGTGGTGCTTGCCGTAGTGGTATTCGAAGGTCTCCTTGGACATGT
>CAZVNY010000081.1:0-7560 GCA_964628785.1 uncultured Thiobacillus sp. | reverse complement strand
AGGATCTCGACGTCACTCAACGCTCCAAGGTCTTCCTTCTTGCCGTTGCTGTTGTAGACCTTCTCCAGGAAGCCGCGCATCTGCTGGGCCTTGACCTGGGCCCTGAGCATCTCGTCGATGCGCTGCCCCAGGCCCCGGGCCGCCCAGCCCAGGTGGGTTTCCAGGATCTGCCCCACGTTCATGCGGGACGGCACCCCCAGGGGGTTGAGCACGATGTCCACCGGCGTGCCGTCGGCCATGAAGGGCATGTCCTCCACGGGCACGATCTTGGACACCACGCCCTTGTTGCCGTGACGGCCCGCCATCTTGTCGCCGGGCTGCAGGCGGCGCTTCACCGCCAGATAGACCTTCACCATCTTGATCACGCCGGGCGGCAGTTCGTCCCCCTGGGTGAGCTTCTTCTTCTTGGTCTCCAGCATGCGGTCGAATTCTTCCCGCTGCTTGTCCAGGGCGTCCTTGATGGCCTCCATCTGCCGGGCCAGATCTTCCTCGGCCACGCGAATGTCGAACCAGTCATGGGGATTCACGCCATCCAGATACTCGGCCGTGATGTCGGTCTTGCCCAGCTTCTTGGGCCCGCCCTTGGCAGGCTTGCCCACCAGCAGGCGGCGCATGCGCGCGAAGGCATCCTGCTCCACGATGCGCATCTGGTCCGCCAGGTCCTTCTTGTAGGCACGGATCTGGGAATCGATGATGGCGTTGGCGCGGCTGTCCCGCTCGATGCCCTCCCGGGTGAAGACCTGCACGTCGATGACGGTGCCGCTCATGCCCGTGGGCACCCGCAGGGAGGTGTCCTTCACGTCGGAGGCCTTCTCGCCGAAGATGGCCCGCAGGAGCTTTTCTTCCGGGGTGAGCTGGGTTTCGCCCTTGGGGGTGACCTTGCCCACCAGCACGTCACCGGCCTGGACCTCGGCGCCCACGTGCACGATGCCGGCCTCATCCAGGCGGCCCAGCTGCACTTGTGCCAGGCTGGAGATGTCCCGGGTGATCTCTTCCGAGCCCAACTTGGTATCCCGGGCCACCACGGAGAGTTCCTCGATGTGGATGGAGGTATAGCGGTCTTCCGCCACCACCCGCTCGGAGATGAGGATGGAGTCCTCGAAGTTGTAGCCGTTCCAGGGCATGAAGGCCACCACCATGTTCTGCCCCAGGGCCAGCTCGCCCTTGTCCGTGGAGGCACCGTCGGCAATGACGTCCCCCCGGGCGATCTTGTCCCCCAGACGCACCAGAGGACGCTGGTTGATGTTGGTGTTCTGGTTGGAACGCTGGTATTTGGTCAGGGTGTAAATATCCACCCCCACCTTGCCGGCCACAGCCTCTTCGTCGTTGACCCGCACCACGATACGGCTGGCGTCCACGTAGTCCACCACGCCACCACGATGTGCCGTAACCACGGTACCCGAGTCCACCGCAGCGGTACGCTCGATGCCCGTGCCCACCAGGGGCTTGTCGGGTCGCAGGCAGGGCACGGCCTGACGCTGCATGTTGGAGCCCATGAGGGCCCGGTTGGCGTCGTCATGCTCCAGGAAGGGGATGAGGGAGGCTGCCACGGAGACCACCTGGGAAGGAGCCACGTCCATGTACTCGATGCGATCCGGCGTGGACAGGCTGAATTCGTTGTGGTGCCGGCAGGACACCAGATCCCCGACAAAGCGGCCCCGCTCGTCCAGGTCGGCGTTGGCCTGAGCGATCACGTACTGGGCCTCTTCGATGGCCGACAGGTATTCGATCTCCTTGCTCACCTTGCCGTCCACCACCTTGCGGTAGGGCGTCTCGATGAACCCGTACTCGTTGGTGCGGGCATAAAGGGCCAGGGAATTGATCAGACCGATGTTGGGGCCTTCCGGCGTCTCGATGGGACAGACCCGGCCATAGTGGGTCGGATGCACGTCCCGCACCTCGAAGCCGGCCCGCTCCCGGGTCAGACCCCCCGGACCCAGGGCAGAAATCCGCCGTTTGTGGGTGATTTCCGACAGGGGGTTGGTCTGGTCCATGAACTGGGAGAGCTGGCTGGAGCCAAAGAACTCCTTCACCGCCGCCGAGATGGGCTTGGCATTGATCAGGTCATGGGGCATGAGATTGTCGGACTCGGCCTGGGACAGACGCTCCTTCACGGCCCGCTCCACGCGCACCAGACCGGCGCGGAACTGGTTCTCCGCCAGCTCGCCCACGGAGCGCACCCGACGGTTGCCCAGGTGATCGATATCATCGATCTCGCCACGGCCGTTGCGCAGCTCCACCAGGATCTTGATGACCTCGACGATATCCCTGGCCGACAGGGTGTAACGCTCCTCCACCCGACCATTGAGGATCTTGGGGTCGAAGCCGGCGGCCTTGAGCTGCTTGTTGAGCTCGGCGAGCTTGGCCTCCGCCTCCTCCTGGGTGGCGATATCCTCCAGGCTGACCTTGGCCAGGCTGGCCTCGGGACAGATGTCGTGGATCTCCCGCAAGGCGGCCACCAGCTTGTTCTCCCGCTGATGGGGGGTGAACACGATCTGCCAGCTGGCCTTGCCCGGGGCATTGACGCGCCGGTTGAACTTCATGCGGCCCACCTTGGACAAGTCATAGGCGTCGTCGCTGAAGAACATGCGGTTGAACAGGGCCTCCACCGCATCCTCGGTGGGGGGCTCCCCGGGGCGCATCATGCGGTAGATGGCTACCCGGGCAGTCCACTGGTCCACTGTCTCGTCGGCGGTCAGGGTCTGGGAGATGAAGGGCCCGTGCCCCAGATCCTTGATGTAGAGGGTGTGGAACTCGGTGATCCCGACCTCCAGGATCTTCGTCAGCAGGGCTTCGGTAATTTCCTCATTGGCCCGGGCGATGATTTCACCGCTTTCGGTATCCACCAGGTTCCTGGCCAGGATACGCCCCAGGACGTAGTCATTGTCCACCGCCAGTTTCTTGATGCCTGCAGTCTCCAGATCCCGGATGTGACGGGCGGTGATGCGCTTGTCCTTGGCCACGATGACCTGACCACCCTTGCCCAGGATGTCGAAGGGGGCGGTCTCTCCCTTCAGGCGCATGGCCTTGAGCTCCATGTCGATACCCTTCTTGCCCACACGGAAGGCATCGGTCTCGAAAAACATGGCCAGGATCTGCTCCACATTGTAGCCCAGGGCCTTGAGCAGGATGGTCACCGGCATCTTGCGCCGGCGGTCGATACGGAAATAGGCGAAGTCCTTGGGATCGAACTCGAAGTCCAGCCATGAGCCACGGTAGGGGATGATGCGGGCGGAAAACAGCAGTTTGCCCGAGGAATGGGTCTTGCCCTTGTCATGTTCAAAGAACACCCCGGGGGAGCGGTGCAGCTGGGAGACGATGACCCGTTCGGTGCCGTTGATGACGAAGGAGCCATTGGGGGTCATGAGGGGAATCTCCCCCATGTAGACCTCCTGCTCCTTCACCTCCTTGATCTTTTCCTTGACGCTTTCCCTGTCCAGGATCACCAGGCGCACCCTGGCACGCAGGCTGGCGGCATAGGTCAGACCGCGTTGCTGGCACTCCACGATGTCGAACACCGGGGTGCCCAACTGGTAACTCACATACTCCAGGCGGGCATTGCCGCTGTGGCTGGCGATGGGGAAGATGGATTTGAACGCCGCCTGCAGCCCCACGTCCTGGCGCGCATCCAGGGGCACGCCCTCCTGGATGAACTCGCGAAAGGACTCGATCTGGGTGGTAAGCAGGTAGGGCACCGGCAGAACGCTGACGCGTTTGGCGAAGCTCTTGCGAAGGCGCTTTTTCTCGGCGAATGTGTAATTCATGACAGTTCCGTCTCCAGTAGACAGGGATCAGGTATCAGAAATTTCGTTCCAGTCTGGCTGCATGACCATGCAGCCGGTCCAGACCCAGGTCCCTGATAGCTGATTCCTTAAACGCCAAAAGGCCGGCGGTATGAACCACCAGCCCCAGACGGGCAGGAGGTGTTGCCACCTCCCGGACCCGCGTGCCGCATGCCTTATTTGATCTCGGCGGTGGCACCCGCTTCGGTCAGTTGCTTGGCGATATCCTCGGCCTCGGCCTTGGGACAGCCCTCCTTCACCGGCTTGGGGGCGCCGTCCACCAGGTCCTTGGCCTCCTTCAGGCCCAGACCGGTGATGGCACGCACCACCTTGATGACGCTGACCTTGTTGGCACCGGCATTGGTCAGGATCACGTCGAATTCGGTCTTCTCCTCGGCAGCCGCGGCAGCACCGCCACCGGCGGCGGGACCGGCCACGGCCAGGGCGGCGGCGGACACACCGAACTTCTCTTCGAAGGCCTTCACCAGGTCGTTCAGCTCCATCACCGTCATGGCGCCAACGGCTTCCAGGATGTCTTCTTTGCTCATTGCCATGTTCAAAACTCCAAAATTGATAGTCGTGTGAATAGATGCGTAAGCGTGTAGCGGGTATCAGGCGGCTGCACCTGCCTCTTCGCGCTGTTTGGCCAGGGCCGCCAGGGCACCGGCAAAGCCGGATACGGGGGCCTGCATGACGCCCAACAGCTTGGCCAGCAGTTCCTCCCGACTGGGCACGGAGGCCAGCTCCTTGATCCCTGCCTGATCCAAAATCTGACCGGCATAGGCACCCGCCTTCAGTACCAGCTTGTCGTTGGTCTTGGCAAAGTCGTTCAGGACCTTGGCAGCGGCCACCGGATCCGCAGACATGCTGTAGATCAGCGGGCCCACCATTTCCTTGCCCAGGGCTTCGAAGGGTGTGCCGGCCACGGCCCGACGCACCAGGCTGTTCTTCAGCACCCGCAGATAGACGCCGGACTCCCGGGCCTTCCTGCGCAGTACGGTGAGATCAGCCACGGCCACACCGCGATACTCGGCCAGCGCCATGGTCTCGACCCCGGCCACCTGGGCCGCCACCTCAGCCACCACGGCTTTCTTTTCTTCCAGATTCAGACTCAAGGTCTTTCCTCCTTTCAAGTCAACTCACGGTGTAGTCCTACCACCGCACCCACGGCGACCTGAGCCAGGCGTCACGCCCTTCGTGCATAGCTGCGCAAACGGCCATCAATCCTGTTCGGGAACACCATCTGCGTAGACGGGGATCAGGACTCGCGCAGCGGGATGGAACCCACTGCATCCGCCCTTCACCGCCATTAAGCCCTGCGGCATCTACGGTCTTTGACGATCCGACACCGGGTTTAAGCCCGGCGACGGCCCAAAGTTCTGCCCCCCAACCACGGGGAGCTTGTTGCCTTACTGCTGGACCAGACTAGCCTGATCCACGCGCACCCCGATACCCATGGTGCTGGAGACCGAAATCCGACGCATGTACACGCCCTTGGCGCTGGCGGGCTTGGCCTTGTTCAGGGCGTCCACCAGGGCTGCCAGGTTTTCCCGCAGGGCGTCCACTTCGAAGGAGGCCCGGCCGATGGTGGCATGGATGATGCCCGCCTTGTCGGTCCGGTACTGCACCTGGCCGGCCTTGGCATTTTTCACCGCCTCGGTCACATTGGGGGTCACGGTACCCACCTTGGGGTTGGGCATCAGGCCCCGGGGACCCAGGATCTGGCCCAGCTGACCCACTACCCGCATGGCATCGGGGGTGGCAATGACCACATCGAAATCCAATTTGCCGGCCTTCACGTCCGCCGCCAGATCGTCGAATCCAACGATATCCGCACCCGCATCCCGGGCAGCATCCGCATTGGCCCCTTGGGCAAACACGGCCACGCGCACGGTTTTACCGATACCGCGGGGCAGCACTACGGAACCCCGCACCACCTGATCGGATTTACGCGGATCCACACCCAGATTGATAGCGGCATCCACGGACTCGTCAAACTTGGCAGTGGCGGCACCCTTGACCATGCCCAGGGCCTCATCGATGGCGTAATTCCGCATGCGGTCCACCTGGACACGCAGGGCCTTTATTCGCTTGGACTGCTTGGCCATGTCACACCCCCTCCACGTTGATGCCCATACTGCGCGCAGTACCGGCGATGGTACGCACGGCGGCGTCCATGTCGGCAGCAGTCAAATCCGGCGTCTTGGTCTTTGCAATCTCTTCCAACTGGGCCCGGGTGATCTTGCCCACCTTGTCGGTATGGGGCTTGGCAGAACCCTTCGACACACCGATGGCCTTCTTGATCAGGATGGTGGCCGGCGGCGTCTTCATGATGAAGGTGAAGCTCTTGTCCGCGAAGGCCGTGATGACCACGGGGATGGGCAGGCCCGGCTCCAGGTTCTGGGTCTGGGCGTTGAAGGCCTTGCAGAACTCCATGATGTTCAAACCCCGCTGACCCAGGGCCGGGCCGATGGGGGGCGAGGGATTGGCCTTGCCGGCCGGTACCTGCAGCTTGATGTAGCCAATGATCTTTTTGGCCATGTTTCACTCCTATCCATGAGTACGATCGCGTTTTCGCCCATCCTTTTGGCGGCTACAGACGCTCCTCTGCCGGTTTATGGCCCCGGTCCGGCCGTAAAAAAATTCTGGGCTCAGGCCTTCTCGACCTGGGAAAAGCTCAGTTCCACCGGTGTGGCACGGCCGAAGATGGTCACCGAGACACGCAGCTTGCTCTTCTCGTAATTGACCTCTTCCACACTGCCGTTGAAGTCATTGAAGGGCCCGTCGATGACCCGCACCAGCTCTCCCACCTCAAAGGTAATCTTGGGCCTGGGCTTGTCCACACCTTCCTGTATCTGTTGCAGGATCTCCTGCACCTCCCGCTCACTGATGGGGGCAGGCTTGTTCGCCGTTCCGCCCACGAAGCCGGTCACCTTGGGCGTGCTCTTCACCAGGTGCCAGGAGTCATCGTTCATCTCCATCTGCACCAAGACATAGCCGGGGAAGAACTTGCGCTCGGTAGTCCGCTTCTGGCCACCGCGCATTTCCACCACTTCCTCCACGGGCACCAGGATCTGGCCAAAGTTCTCCTGCATGCCCGCCCGTTCGATGCGTTCCTTGAGGGTCCGCTGCACACTTTTCTCGAAACCGGAATAGGCGTGCACCACATACCATTGCATCGACATCACTCACCCCTACCCATGATCAGCTTCACCAGCCACAGCAGACTTCCATCCACCAGCCACAGGAACAAGGCCATGACGATGACGAAGATTGCCACCACGCCGGTCATCTGGGTGGTTTCCTTGCGCGTCGGCCAGACCACCTTGCGCGCCTCCAGGACGGACTCCCGCCCAAAGGCATAGAACTGACGCCCGGGTTCGGAAAAGTGCGCCACCACCGCCGCGGCAGCCAGCCCTCCCAAGACCGCCAGCACCCGCACCACCGTGGGCATTTCGGATAGCAGGTAGAAACCTGCGATACCCGCTGCGACCAGGATGGCGGCCGCCAGCAATTTGATGTTATCTACCATCTGGGATTGACCCACCGGCATTACCCGATGCCCCGTTATGCACTTCTTGTCTGGCAGGCCAGGAGGGTCTCGAACCCCCAACCTTCGGTTTTGGAGACCGACGCTCTGCCAATTGAGCTACTGGCCTTGATTCGCGTGTGGCCCGGAGCAGGTGGTTTCGCTACCCACAGCGGGCCATTTGCACTTGTACCTACTCGATGATCTTGGCCACCACGCCGGCGCCCACGGTACGGCCGCCTTCACGGA
>CAZVNY010000080.1:0-7598 GCA_964628785.1 uncultured Thiobacillus sp. | reverse complement strand
AAGCGGCCGTTCGGGATCACGCGGTCGACGGTGTCGGGCTCGGTGATGATGGGCTCCCGGATCTCCTCGATCCGGGACAGCTCGGGCAGACGGGAGGGATTTTCCACCTCGATGATGCTGCCATCCTTCATCACCACCTGGTATTCCACCGAGGGCGCGGTGGTGATGAGATGCTGGCCGAATTCCCGTTCCAGGCGCTCCTGCACCACATCCATGTGCAACAGACCCAGGAAACCGCATCGAAAACCAAAGCCCAGGGCCTGGGAGGTCTCCGGCTCGAAGCGCAGGGAGGAATCGTTGAGCTGCAGCTTGGTGAGGGCATCCCGCAGAGAATCGTATTCGTGGGATTCCACCGGGTAGAGACCGGCGAATACCTGGGGCTGGATCTCCTTGAAACCGGGCAGGGGTGCCGCCGCCGGCTGACTGGCCAGGGTGAGGGTATCCCCCACCTTGGCGTGCTTCAGCTCCTTGATGCCGGCGATGACAAAGCCCACCTGGCCGGCCCGCAGCTCCGGGCGGGGCAGGGACTTGGGGGTGAACACGCCGATCTGCTCGGCAAGATAGTCGGCGCCACTGGACATCAGGCGGATACGCTCCTTCTGGCGCAAAACGCCGTCCATGACCCGCACCAGCATCACCACGCCCACGTAGTTGTCGAACCAGGAATCCACCACCAGGGCCTTGAGGGGGGCGGCCTCATCCCCCACGGGGGGAGGCACATGCTTGACCACGGCCGCCAGCACCTCGTCGATGCCCAGGCCGGTCTTGGCGGAACAGCGCACCGCCTCCTCTGCCGGGATACCCACGATGTCCTCGATCTCCTGCATTACCCGTTCTGGGTCGGCGGAGGGCAGATCGATCTTGTTGAGTACCGGCAGGACCTCCACGCCCAGATCGATGGCGGTGTAACAGTTGGCCACGGTCTGCGCCTCCACGCCCTGGGAGGCATCCACCACCAGCAGGGCCCCCTCGCAGGCGGACAGGGAACGGGAGACCTCGTAGGAGAAATCCACGTGGCCGGGGGTGTCGATGAGGTTGAGCTGGTATTCCTGGCCGTCCTCGGCGCGATACAGCAGGGCGGCGGTCTGGGCCTTGATGGTGATGCCCCGCTCCCGCTCCAGGTCCATGGAATCCAGGACCTGCTCCTCCATCTCCCGTTCCGCCAGGCCGCCGCAACGGTGAATCAAACGATCCGCCAGGGTGGATTTGCCGTGATCGATGTGGGCAATGATGGAGAAGTTGCGGATGTTTTTCACAAAAAGCAGAGGCACCCGGTCAGGTGCCTCGAAGATCAAAAGCGAGCGGATTTTACCCGAAAGCGCAAAAAAACCGCTGGACCCCGGCACCATGCCGGGGTTTGCCCGGCTCAATCCAGACGCAGGGACACATAGTGGGCGCTGTCACCCCGTTTCACCAGCAGGGCCACACGATCCTGCTTGTCCCCCAGGAGACGATTCAGTTCGGCGGCACTGTTCACTTCCTGGTTGTTCACCGCCAGGATCAGGTCACCGGACTGGATGCCGGCCCGGGCAGCGGGGCCTGCGGCCTCTTCCACCAGCACGCCGCTGCTGACCTTCAGGGCCTGCTTCTGGGCCGTCCCCAGCTCGGAGACCACCAGGCCGGCACGGTTTTTCTCCTTGGCCTGGGACGCCTGGACCACGGCCCCCTCCTGGGGCATGCTGCCCACCTTCACGCTGACCTCCCGGGTGGTACCCCTGCGCCAGGTGGTCAGCTTGACCACGGTGCCGGGCTTGGTGGCCCCCACCATACGGGGCAGATCGATGGACTGCTTGATGACCTGGCCGTTGTACTTGAGGATGATGTCGGAAGCCTGGATGCCCGCCTTGTCCGCAGGGCCGCCGGTCTCCACCTCGGCCACCAGGGCGCCTTCCGGTTTTTTCAGGCCAAAGGACGCCGCCAGATCCGCGGTCACCTCCTGGATCATGACTCCCAGACGACCCCGTTCCACCTTGCCGCCGGTCTTGAGCTGCTGGGCCACGTCCATGGCCACATCGATGGGAATGGCGAAGGACAGGCCCATATAGCCGCCGGAGCGGGAGAAGATCTGGGAGTTCATGCCCACCACTTCACCACGCATGTTGAACAGGGGGCCGCCGGAGTTGCCCGGGTTCACCGCCACGTCGGTCTGGATGAAGGGCACGTAGTTCTCCTGGGGCAGGCTGCGGCCCTTGGCGGAGACGATGCCGGCGGTGACGGAATTCTCGAAACCGAAGGGTGCACCTATGGCCAGGACCCATTCCCCCACGCGCAAGGCATTGGGGTTGCCAATGTTCACCTTGGGCAGGTTGCTGGCGTCGATCTTGATGATGGCCACATCGGTACGATCATCCTTGCCCACCACCCTGGCCCGGAATTCACGCCGGTCATGGAGCTTCACCACCAGTTCATCCACTTCGTCCACCACATGGGCATTGGTGAGGATGTAACCATCGCTGGAAATGATGAAGCCGGAGCCCTGACCGTGCCGGGGGGGCATGCGCTCGCCCCGGTTGGGATCCATTTCCGGGGGCAACATGCGGCGGAAGAAGTCGAACATCTCTTCCGGCTCCAGCCGGCGCTTGCTCCCCGGCTTCTGACGCACTTCCTGGACCGTGGCGATATTCACCACGGCCGGTGACTGGCGTTCCGCCAGGTCGGTGAAATCCGGCAGTTGGGCCCGGGCAGGCTGGGCCAGCAAACCCAGGCTCAGGCCAATCAAGGCAAACCATCTGTGCATGTGATACCTCGTCTGATCAGGGATTGAACAATGTCAGGCCCTGCTGGCGCAGGCCGTGCTACCGCGCCGCAGAATGACCGGCTCGGTGGCCGGACCTCGACGGTAGCGCAACCACAGGGCCGCCAGCAGGATTCCGCACAGACCGCCCAGGATGGCACCCGGTTCCCGCAATGTTTCCGTCACCAGCCCACGCCCCAGACCGGCCCCAAAAAACAGGGCCAGGAGCGGTACCACGTAGGCTGCGCCGGCCGCGCGCAGCAGGGCGCCTTCCGGCAGGCCCACCACCACGGCTTCACCGGGCCCGGCGCCGATGGCATTGCGTACCGCGTACTCGGCCTGTTGCGGGTGCCACAGCCGGTTGAAGACGGAAGAGCCACAGCCCTTGCCTGCACAGGCCTGGCAGGAGGCCGGGGCTTCGCTGACCACCCAGGCATAGGTTCCGTCGATACGGGTGATGCGTGCAGGGGTCTCGATCATGGCTGCAGGCTCAGGCCGCTGGCGATGGCCTCCACCGTGGGCCAGGGAGCCTCTCCCAGGACCGTGGCCTGGAGGTCGCCAACCTGGCGCTTGATCATGTTGATCATGCCCTGCTTGCTGCGCCCTCGAATGGTTTCCACAGGTTTGCCCGCAGGCTCCAGAAAGAGGGAGACATGCGTGAGGCCATCGCTGAAGACCCAGTGTTCCACCTCACCAGCATGATTCGGCAACTGGCGGCGTACGGCAGCGATACGGCTGAAGCCCGGAGGCATCGTGGCCACATGCACCCGGGTATGGGCTATGGGCCGGGCGGCATCGGGAATCTCGGCCAGAACCGGCATGGGCTGCAGGTTCGTCCTCAAGGCAGGGCCCAGCTTGAGCTCGGCAAAGCTGTAGCGCATCAGGGGCTGCCCCTCGTCGTTCACCATGATCACCCGCAGGGGAAAGGCCGTGGCCCGGTCCACACACAACACATAGCCCCAGCGAAACACATCTTTGGGCAGCACATCCAGATTGATGCACTCCCGTCCGGCGATCCGGTCGCTGCCCCCCAGACTGACGCTGTACCAGTTCACCAGGGGAGCGGCGTGCTCCGGCAGCAGATCGGGGAAATGGCGTCGGTTGAGGCGCCTTTCCAGGTGCAGCTGACTGCCGCTGGTCACCAAAGTAACGGCCACCTGTTGGGTACAACGTACCTCCCGGGGGTTGCCATCCATGGAAAGCAGGCGGCTTTCCGTGATGCCGCCACTGGGCCGACCACTGACCGACAGGGTCTGACTGCGTCCGCCATGCTCCAGGACGAAAAGACCTTCATAGTTCAGCCGCCGGGAGGCATCGGATATTTTCTGCAACCAGGCCGCTGCTTCCTGGCGGGAAAGGGGGTCGGCAGCCTGGCTGGAGGAGGTGGCCAGAAGAGCGATGGCCAGCAACCAGACCCGCTTCACGGGCGTCCCCCCGCCAGGGAGACCGGGGTGAAGTTCATTTCCGCCGGGGATATGACCGCCTGGGTGAAGTCCTGGTGAGCCGCCAGGTAGGCTTGTACATCCTCCAGGGGGGGCGACTCATTGGCGGCCATGGGCAGGGCCGGTGTCTGTTCGGGCAGGCTGCTCCACAGGCCCCAGGTAATGGCGGCCACCGTGGCGGCGGCCAGCAACAACATGCTGCGCCGATTCGGTTGACGGCGCATGGGGGCCAGGACAGTGGGTTCCGATTCCAGCCGGGCCATGATCCTGGCGGTGAGCTTCGGCGTATCAGCGTCCTGATACAAACCCTGCAAGGCATCCCTCACAGCACAATATTCCTGAAAGCGCAGCTGCAGGTTCCGGTCCCCGGCCAGTTGCCGCAGCAGCGGTCGTGCCTCCTCTGCCGACAGTTCCCCATCCAGCAGGGCGGACAGCCAATCATCCGGCTCGTGTCCGGGCTCCGGAGTGGATGCATGGTGCATGGGCTGCATCGTGGCGTGGGGTGAGATGTGCGGGTTGGCCTTTGTCATCATGTTTACCATCTTCGATCTTGCGCTGTGCCCAGGATGGGACGCAGCTTGTTGGCAATGGCCTCCCGTGCCCGGAAGATCCGGGAACGCACCGTCCCGATGGGACAGGCCATGGCCTCGGCGATCTCTTCGTAACTCATGCCTTCAATCTCTCTCAGGGTAATGGCCTGTCGCAACTCTTCCGGCAGGGCCTGCACCGCTTCATTTACCGCATAGGCCACCTGTTTCGAGAGAAGTTCCGACTCCGGTGTACTGATGTCCTGGATCACCAGCCGCTCGTCGGGCTCGTCATCTGCGTCGATGGCCTGTTCCGACAGGGTGGGCATGCTTCTGCCCCGGGCCACCAGATGGTTCTTGGCGGTATTCACCGCAATGCGGTAGAGCCAGGTGTAGAAGGCCGCATCCCCCCGGAACTGGGGCAGGGCCCGATAGGCCTTGATGAAGGTCTCCTGGGCCACGTCTTCCACTTCATCAGGATCCCGGATCATGCGCGAGAGCAGGCGCATGAGCTTGCGCTGGTATTTCTCCACCAGCAGCCCATAGGCGCGCTTGTCTCCCTCACGTACCCGTTCGACCAGTTGCAGGTCGAGTTCCCGGTCACTCACGTTTTTTTCCTGTAGCTTCCTGTAGTTGCGTGTCGTCCACCTGCAGCCAGGCAGCTTTGCTTTCCACCAGCGGGCGAGTATAACCGTCCCACCAGGCCCTTGCCCCGGCAACACACCCCGCCCCCATCCTGTATTTCCTGTGCCACTTCCAAGCATGCAACACTGTGACGTCCTGATCATTGGTTCCGGTCTGGCGGCCGTCACCCTGGCCCTGTCCCTGCCCCGGAGCCTGCAAATCGCCATGATCACCAAGAAAAGCGCCCAGGACAGCGCCAGCGCCTGGGCCCAGGGGGGCATAGCCGCCGTCATGGGCGAGGAGGACGCCCTGGCGGATCACGTGCGCGACACCCTGGTGGCCGGTGCCGGCCTGAGTGACGAGGCGGTGGTGCACCATGTGGTGGCCTCGGGGCCGGCGGCCATCCAGTGGCTCATCGATCTGGGCGTGCCCTTCGATCGCCAGGACGCGGGCTTCCACCTGACCCGGGAAGGGGGGCACTCCCACCGCCGGGTATTGCATGTGGCGGACGCCACCGGACGGGCGGTACAGGAACGGCTTCTGGCATTGTTGCGTCAGCGCGACAACATCCAACTGCTGGAACAGCACATCGCCGTGGACCTGATCACCGATCGTCACCTTGGCCAGCGGGGTCTGGGGCGGCACGTCTACGGTGCCTATGTGCTGGACACCCAGGCCGATCACGTAGAGACCCTGGGGGCCGGTTTCACCGTACTGGCCTCCGGGGGGGCGGGCAAGGCCTTCCTCTACACCACCAATCCGGACACGGCCACGGGAGACGGCGTTGCCATGGCCTGGCGCGCGGGCTGCCGGGTGGCAAACATGGAATTCATCCAGTTCCATCCCACCTGTCTATATCACCCCCACGCCAAGTCCTTCCTCATCACCGAGGCCATGCGCGGCGAGGGTGCCATCCTGCGCCTGCCGGACGGCACCCGCTTCATGCCGGAGCACGACGAGCGGGCGGAACTGGCCCCCCGGGACGTGGTGGCCCGAGCCATAGACTTCGAAATGAAGAAGCGGGGTCTGGACTGCGTCTACCTGGACATCACGCACAAGCCCGCCAAGTTCATCATCAGCCATTTCCCCACCATCCACGCGCGCTGCCTGGAACTGGGCCTGGACATCACCCGGGAATGGATCCCCGTGGCCCCGGCCGCGCATTACACCTGTGGCGGGGTGGTGGTGGACCAGAACGGGCGCACGGACGCCAAATATCTCTATGCCATCGGCGAGACCACCTGCACCGGGCTGCACGGCGCCAACCGCCTGGCCTCCAACTCCCTGTTGGAGTGTCTGGTCTATGGCCGCGCCGCCGCGGCGGACATCGCCCAGGCCGAACCCCCGCCCCAGCGGGCGCTGCCCCTCTGGGACGAGAGCCGGGTGACGGATGCGGACGAAGAGATCGTCATCGCCCACAACTGGCACGAACTGCGCCGCTTCATGTGGGACTACGTGGGCATCGTACGCACCCGCAAACGCCTGGAGCGGGCCAGCCATCGCCTCAAGCTGCTGAGCGACGAGATCCACGAGTTCTACAGCAACTTCCGTATCAGCAACGACCTGATCGAGTTGCGCAACCTGGTGCTCACCGCAGATCTCATGGTGCGTTGCGCCAAACTGCGTCACGAAAGCCGGGGTCTGCATGCCTCCCGGGATTATCCGGAGCTCCTGCCCGAGGCCCGGGACACCGTGCTGGATCCGGCTGCCGCTAGCTGAGGGTGGGCCGGGTACCCCTCAGGCCTGGGCGGCCCGCTTCGTCAGGAAATGCACCAGCAGGGGCACCGGCCGGCCCGTGGCACCCTTGTCCTTGCCGCTCTTCCAGGCCGTGCCCGCGATATCCAGGTGGGCCCAGTGGTACTTTTCCGTGAAACGGGACAGGAAACAGGCCGCGGTGATGGTGCCAGCGGGACGGCCGCCGATGTTGGCCAGGTCGGCAAAATTGCTCTTCAGCTGCTCCTGGTAGTCGTCCCATAGAGGTAGCTGCCAGCAACGGTCATGGGCCACATCACCAGCCTGGAGCAGCTCCCGGGCCAGGGCGTCATGGTTGGCCAGCAGACCCGTGGCCACATGGCCCAGGGCGATGACACAGGCGCCGGTGAGGGTGGCGACATCCACTACGGCGGCGGGCTTGTAACGCTCTGCATAGGTAAGGGCATCGCACAGGATGAGGCGGCCCTCGGCGTCGGTATTGAGTACCTCGATGGTCTGCCCCGACATGGCCGTGACCACGTCGCCGGGCTTGTTGGCCCGGCCCGAGGGCAGGTTCTC
>CAZVNY010000079.1:6520-7625 GCA_964628785.1 uncultured Thiobacillus sp. | reverse complement strand
GCTGGAACATTCCAGCCACCGCATGGAGGCCGCGGAGCGTCAATTACGTATCCTGGGACACAAGGAAGAGGCGGCGCGTCAACGCCTGGAAGACATCCGGGGCTACAAGCGGGAATATCAGGAGCAATACCAGCAACGCCTGGCCGGTGGTGGCGCCCCCGGTCTAGCGATCCACCTACTGCGAGATTTTCATGCCTTCATGGGCAAGGTGGAGCAGGCCATCGCCCATCAGGAGGCGGAGGTGGCCAGGATGCACGCCCATTGGCAGGCGGCCTATGACAAATGGCTGGAGCAGCGCCGTCAGGTCAAGGCCTATGAAGCCCTGGCCGCAAGGCACCGTAAGGAGACCCTGCGGCGGGAGGAAAAACGGGAACAGGCCGTCACTGACGAGCTTGCCGGTCACCAGTATCACCCGCTGGGAGACCGAGGCCTGGGCTGACAGCGGTGGGACTCCCCGTGTCCTGCCCTCCTGTCTCAGTAGATAAGCCATGACCTTGCTGCAAGCGGGGGCTGCGGAGACGAGGGCGTGACCTGCATCTGCAAAGCCGGCATGCAACTTGCTTGGAGTTGCATCGTTTCAGTCTGGTTCAGAGGAGTCAGCCGCCGTGAGCGACATGCTGACCGTCCCCCCGGGGACGGTTATTGGCACAGGCATTGGTAAAAGTGGCCTTGGGCCCCTGGCCATGACCCAGGGCAAAAGCCATGCCCAGGGCAGGTCCGCGCTCCCGGATACCCAGGACCCCTTTCTCGCCATGCTCACCACCCAGCTACAGGTCCTGGTCGTGGATCAGCTGTCGTCTCACGGGCAGGGGGCCGTCCTGGTGCCGGCCTTGGCCGGGGACGACCAGGGTGTGGCGGTAGCCGAAGTCGAAGCTGTCGTATCGGCGTTGACCCAGGCCCAGGTTGACCCCGTGCATGGGGTTTTCTTGGGCCTGACCAACCCGACTCCGGCAGGGCCTGCCGTGGAGACCCAGGCTGAGGTTGCAGAGACCGAAGCAGGGCTCGTCGGCTCCGGCCTGGACAAGCGGGGTGGACGTTTAATGGACCCATCCCGGATCCTGTCCGGGGAGTCTTCCGCAGCGGCAGGCGTGCTCAGACCGGCAGG
>CAZVNY010000079.1:0-6510 GCA_964628785.1 uncultured Thiobacillus sp. | reverse complement strand
GCGGATGGCGGCAGGGTTGGCGGCAGATCCTGCCGCAGCCTGGCAGGCCTTGCCGATGGCGGACAAGGGGGCATCGGTACAGCCGGGGTCCGGCCAGATCCCCCTGGTAGCTGGGTTATCCGGCATGGCCAATGGCTTGCAGACGGCCGTGCTGCAAACGCAAGACGGCGCTGAGGACGCCATGGCACCCACGCAGGGGCAGCCGCAAAGTGCCTTGCCGCCGGTGAGTGCGGACCCGCTTTCCCGGGCCGCGGGTGCCGGGGTGCACATGAACATAGAGACCCCTGTACGCCACCCGGCCTTCCCCCAGGAGCTGGCGGAGCGCATCGTCTGGCTGTCCAACCGCCAGGGGCACATGGCGGCCATTGCCCTGAATCCGCCCCACCTGGGCCCCCTGGAGGTCAAGCTCAGCCTGGCGGCAGGGGAGGCGGGGGCCCAGTTCTTCTCGCCCCATCCCCAGGTCCGTGAGGCCATCGAGGCGGCCCTGCCCCGGCTACGGGAGATGCTGGCGGAGGCCGGCATCAATCTGGCCCAGACCCAGGTCCGGGACGAGGCCTTCCCCAGACAGGAGCAGCTGGCCCAGGAGCGTGGCCAGCCAGCCCTGACTCAGGGCGATTGGTCTGCGGCGGCGCTGTCCCCCTCACGCTCTGCAGGTGAAAGCAGACGGCTTGGTCTGGGGCTCGTGGATCTGTACGTTTGAGCCGATAGCGGCTTGCCAGGTGGCTTTTGCAGCCCGGGTCGATGCCCCCTGGATTAAGTCCTTGGGAAACGCTGATTAAACCCGTCATCGCACGGATTCTGGATTGCCGCGCTACGCTCGTAATGACGGTAAGGGATTCGTTCAGTGTTTCCCTTGTGGATTTGCTTGCCATTTCGTAATAAAAAGCTTAAGCATTTGCTCTAAGCAGTCTGTTTTCCATGATAATTTCACTTTGAAGAGGCATTCACCAGAGAGCTATGGCCAAGGACGAAGCCCCGGCGGAAGTGGCCCCGGGGGAAGACACCCCCCCAAAAAAGGGTAAACGCAAACTGCTCATCATCATTCTGCTGACGCTGGGTGTGGTCGTCCTTGCGGGGGGTGGCCTGGCTGCCTGGCTGCTGGCCACGGCACCGGACAAGTCGAAACAGGCCAAGGGCGAGGAAGAAGAACAGGACGACAAGCGCCCGCCCATCTATGAGCGCCTGGAACAGTTCACCGTCAACCTGGCGGACCAGCAGAGCTATCTGCAGGCGGAGATCCAGTTGCTGGTGAGCGATGCCAAGGTACAGGACAAGCTCAAGCAGCGCATGCCCGAAGTGCGTGACACCGTGATCCGTCTGCTCTCCAGCAAGACCATAGAGGATTTGAATCAGCCCGAGGGCATGGCCATCCTGGCAGATGAAATCAATGTGGTGCTCAACGACCTGTTGCGCATCAGGAAGGACTCGCCGGGTATCAAGAAAGTGCTGTTCAGCAACTTCATCATCCAGACCTGAGGTTGACCCCGTGGCCGATGACATCCTCTCCCAGGAAGAAGTAGATGCCCTGCTGCGTGGGGTCACGGGCGAGCTGGAGGATGTGGGTGCGGATGAGGATACGGATGGTGTCCGGGTTTATGACATTGGCCGCCAGGAACGTATCGTGCGTGGGCGCATGCCCACCCTGGAGATCATCAACGAACGCTTTGCGCGCAATTTCCGCCTGGGCCTGTTCAACCTGATCCGGCGCACCGCGGAGATCTCCGTGGGACCGGTGACGGTGATCAAATACAGCGAGTTCGTGCGCAATCTCATCGTCCCCACCAACCTGAACATGGTGCACATGGCGCCCCTGCGGGGTACGGCCCTGTTCGTGTTCGACCCCAATTTCGTCTTCCTGGTGGTGGACAACCTGTTCGGTGGCGACGGCCGTTACCACATGCGGGTGGAAGGCAGGGACTTCACCGCCACCGAGCAGCGCATCATCAAAAAGCTGTTGGACGTTACCTTCGAGGAGATGCAGAAGGCCTGGGAGAACCTTTATCCGGTGCAATTCGAATACGTGCGCTCGGAGATGAACACCCAGTTCGCCAATATCGCCACCCCCACCGAGGTGGTGGTGGTCACCACCTTCAATATCGAACTGGGCTCCGGCGGCGGCGATTTTCACGTCTGTATTCCCTACAGTATGATTGAGCCGGTCCGGGACATGCTCACCAGCACCATGCAGGCGGATCGGGCCGAGGCCGACGAGCGCTGGGTGCAGCAGATGACCTTCCAGGTGCAGGACGCCGAGGTGGAGCTGGTGGCCAATCTGGGACAGACCTCCGTGACCCTGCGCCAGATCATGAGCCTGAAGCAGGGGGACGTGATTTCCCTGGACCTGCCCGATGCAGTGGTGGCCCAGGTGGATGGCATACCCCTGTTCCGCTGCCAGTACGGCCAGAAAAATGGCCAGTTGGCGTTGAAGATCGATCAGGTGTTGCAGGATGAGGAACGCCTGATCTACGCCGGGAGCAAGACATGAGTGAGGAAGCCAAGCAAGCCGTGGACGTTTCCGCTGACGACTGGACCGCCGCCCTGGCGGAACAGGAGGCGGCCGCCGCCAGCCAGGACGTGAGCGATGACTGGGCTGCGGCCATGGCCGAACAGGCGGGCCGGGAGACCGGTGGCGAGGCGCCCGTGGTGCAGCAGGCGCAGATCTTCCAGAACCTGGACCCGGACAATGTCCAGCCCGCCGCCAACAACCTGGACCTGATCCTCGATATCCCCGTGCAGCTCAATGTGGAGCTGGGGCGCACCAAGATCGCCATCCGCAACCTGCTGCAACTGGCCCAGGGCTCCGTGGTGGAACTGGACGGCCTGGCCGGCGAGCCCATGGACGTGCTGGTGAATGGCTGCCTCATTGCCCAGGGCGAGGTGGTGGTGGTGAACGAGCGCTTCGGTATCCGTCTCACCGACATCATCAGCCCTGCGGAACGTCTGCGCCGCGTCAGTAAATGAATCCCGCTGCCCGTGCCGGCGCCGCCCTGATCGCGGCAATGGCCTGTGTCAGCCCTGTGTGCCAGGCCGCCCCGGAAGGGGCGGCGGTCCCTACCGTGGCGGGGACGGGGGTCCTGTTTCAGGGCCTGCTGGGGCTGGCCGTGGTTCTGGCGGCCCTGATGGGGTTTTTCTGGCTCCTGCGGCGTTTCTCCCCCGGGCAGGCCGGGGCCCAGGGTGTGGTGAAGGTGGTGGGTGGGGTCATGCTGGGTCCCCGGGAGCGCCTGGTGGTGGTGGAAGTGGGCGAGACCTGGTTGTTCCTGGGGGTGGGTGGTGGGCAGGTGACCCGCCTGCACGAGATGCCCCGACCGGCAGGACAGCCCTCGGCCGCCGCCGCTACCCTGCCCGGGGCCGGGCCCCAGTTCGCCGACAAGCTGCGGGACTGGCTACCGAAACGGCCGGGTTGAGCATGGGGCGCGGCTGGCTCGTCTTCCTGGGGATGCTGGTTTCCGTGACGGCCTGGGCCGCCCCGGGGATCCCGGCCTTCACCAGCAGCCCGGGACCAGGAGGCACCACCAACTACAGCTTCAGCATCGAGGCCCTGCTGCTGCTCACGGCCCTGACCTTCCTGCCGGCGGCCCTGCTCATGATGACCGCCTTCACCCGCATTGTCATCGTCATGTCCCTGCTGCGCCAGGCCATGGGCACCATGACCGCCCCGCCCAACCAGGTCATCGTGGGGCTCTCCCTGTTTCTCACCTTCTTCGTCATGGCGCCGGTGTTCGACAAGGCCTATGAAAGCGCCTGGCGGCCCTACAGCGAAAATCAACTCAGCCTGGCCGAGGCGGCGGAACGGGGGGTGCAGCCCTTCAAGCAGTTCATGCTTGCCCAGACCCGACAGGAGGACCTGGCCCTGTTCGTGCGCCTGGCGCGCATCCCGGCGCTGAACAGCCCGGAAGACACCCCCCTGAAGGTGCTGGTGCCCGCCTATGTCATCAGCGAGATCAAGACCGCCTTCACCATCGGCTTCATCGTCTTCATCCCCTTCCTCATCATCGACATGGTGGTGGCCAGCGTGCTCATGTCCATGGGCATGATAATGCTGTCGCCGGTGCTGGTGTCCCTGCCTTTCAAGATCATGCTCTTCGTACTGGCGGACGGCTGGAACCTGCTCATCGCCTCTCTGGTGGCCACCTTCCAGTCATGACCCCGGACACCGTCGTCGCCCTCATCCGTCAGGCCCTGGAGCTGGCCATGCTGGCCGCCGGTCCCCTGCTGCTGGCCTCCCTGGTCATGGGCCTGCTGGTGTCGGTGTTCCAGGCCGCCACCCAGATCAACGAGATGACCCTGACCTTCATCCCCAAGCTGCTGGTCATGTTCCTCGTGCTGGTGTTGCTGGGCCCCTGGACCCTGCGCCTGCTGGTGGATTATGTGGTGCGCCTGCTGGGTAGCATTCCCGGTCTCATCGGCTGATGTTCACCCTCAACAGCGGGGATCTGGACACCCTGCTGGCCCTGTTCCTGTTTCCCTTCGCCCGCATCGCGGCCTGGTTGTTCTTCGATCCCCTGCTGGGTAACCGGGCCGTACCCAGGACCACCCGCCTGGCCACAGCCCTGGTGCTCACCGTGGCCATGGCCCCCATGCTGCCCCAGCCGGGCCATGTGTCGCTCATGTCCGCCGAGGGGCTGCTGGTATTGCTGCAGCAGATGGCCGTCGGCGCGGCCCTGGGCTTTGCCCTGCGCATCGTCTTTGCCGCCCTGGAATTTGCCGGCCAGCTCATGGGCCTGCAGATGGCCCTGTCCTTTGCCACCCTGTTCGACCCCATCAATGGCGCCCAGACACCGGTGATCGCCCAGTTCCTGGTGATCTCCGCCGCCCTCGTCCTGTTCGCCTTCAACGGCCATCATGTGGTGATCGGCGCCCTGGCGCAAAGCTTCGTGGACATCCCCGTGGGGGCCGGACTCGGCGCCGGGGGCTTTGCCACCCTGGCCCAGTGGGGCAGCACCCTCTTCCTTACCGGCCTGCACATCGCCCTGCCGGTGACGGCGGCCCTGCTGGCCACCAACCTGAGCATCGGCATGATGACCCGCGCCGCCCCCCAGCTGAACATCTTCGCCGTGGGCTTCCCCCTGACCCTGGGAGCCGGCTTCGTGGTGCTCTATTTCACCCTGGTGTATCTGCCGGCCAGCCTGGAGCGCCTCTGGGGCGAGGCCCTGGGCATCGGCATGCGCGCCATGCAGGCCATCGGCGGACAATGAAGCCCTCTGCATGGGTGCAGCGCTGGGCCCCGCTCATCCCCTCCGGGGGCCGGGTGCTGGACCTGGCCTGTGGCGGTGGCCGGCATGCGCTCTACCTGGCGGCACTGGGACACCCGGTCAGCGCGGTGGACAGGGACCTGGGCCAGGCCGCCGCGGTGCACGCCACCCCCGGCATCAGCTGGCTGCAGGCCGACCTGGAAGCCGGGCCCTGGCCCTATGCCGGGCAGCGCTTCGCCGGCATCGTGGTCAGCCGCTACCTGCACCGGCCCCTCTTTCCCCTGCTGTGGCAAAGCCTCCAGCCCGGTGGGGTGCTGATCTACGAGACCTTCAGCCTGGGCCAGGCCCACTATGGCCGGCCGCGCAACCCGGCCCACCTCCTGCAGCCGGGGGAACTCCTGGAGACCGTGCGCGGCCACCTGCGGGTGATTGCCTACGAGGACGTGCACGAGGTGGAGCGGGAACGCTGCATGCAACGCTTGTGCGCCCTGAGCGTGTGCCACACAGAAAAGCTAGGAGCCTGTCGGACTTGATGACCCGCCGCTGACGGCCCCGGCCATCAGCGGGAAGCGTGCAGGAGGCGCTGCACCAACTCGGCCTTGTTGGAGACAGCCAGCTTGCGAAAACAGCGTGCCAGGTGGTTGCGTACCGTGGCGGGCGAGATGGCCAGCTCCAGGGCGATGGTCGTGTGGGTCTGGCCCCGGGCATAGCGCAGGGCGATGTCCCGCTCGCGTGTCGACAGGCGGTCCAGCGGCTCGGGTGCCCGTATCTGCAGGTGATACAGCCCGGTTTTGCGCGTGATGTCCATCCTGAAGGCGCCGGCACGATAAGGCTGCCCCGTGTCCAGGCAGGCAGACAGGGCCTCCGGCAGCCGGCCACCCGTCCACTGGGGCCAGCGTGCCCGCAGGCTGTGGAGAAAGTCAGGCGCGGCCTCGTGCAATACCCCATGTGCATCCGCCACGCCCCAGTTCGTGCTCTCTTTATGTCCTTCTCCGAAGACCGCACGTTGGCGCGCAAGCCGGCGGGCCTGCAGCAGATGGGGCAGCAACAGCTCCATGGCCAGGCGTTCGGCCTCGCTGAAAGGGCGCTTGGCATCATGCCGCCACAGCACCAGGAACTCGGCAAGGGACGACGGGGCCTCCACCCGCAGGGTGCCCAGGGCGCATTCGATCCGGTAGGGTCGGCACAGCTTCCGGTAGACGAGGTTGCGCACCAGGCGCGCCCGGGGCATGAGATCCGCCAGGTTCACCGTCACCCCCGGCTGAGTTCGCAGGCTGGCAAGGAAACAGTCCTGGACGCCCAGGCCCTGGTAGGTATC
>CAZVNY010000078.1:0-7647 GCA_964628785.1 uncultured Thiobacillus sp. | reverse complement strand
GTTCCAGATCGTGCATGTCTATTGCGGCCCCAGCGTCATCGAGATCACCACCTTTCGCGCAGCCGCGCCCGACAATGAGACCCCGGAGGAAAACGCAGCGGACCGGGCGGTGACCGATGACGGCATGATCCTGCGCGACAATGTCTTCGGCAGCCAGGAGGAAGACGCGGCCCGCCGGGACTTCACCATCAACGCCCTGTACTACGACCCGGAAAAACAGGAAATCTGGGACTGGCACGGGGGCGTGGTCGATGCCCGGAAAAAGGTCTTGCGCATCATCGGCGACCCCGAACAGCGCTTCCGCGAGGACCCGGTGCGCATGCTGCGGGCCGTGCGTCTGGCCGCCAAACTGGATTTCCACATCGACCCGCTCACCCGGGCACCCTTGGTCCAGCTGGCCCCCATGCTGGCCCGCATCCCCACGGCCCGGCTGTTTGATGAAATGATGAAGCTGCTGCTCTCCGGCCACGCCGAACGCGGGGTGCACCAGCTGCGGGCCGAGGGTCTGCACCACGGTGTGCTGCCCATGCTGGATGCCATCCTGAATGATCCGGCCCGCCAACCCTTTTTGCATGCCGCACTGCGGGATACGGACCTGCGCGTGCGCCAGGGCCATTCCGCTTCCCCCGCCTTCATGCTCGCAGGCCTGTTGTGGTTCGACTTCCAGGCCGCCCTGGCAGCCAATCGGGAAGCAGGCCTGCCAGAACAGACCGCCCAGTTCGACGCCGCGGACACCACCCTGGAGCGGCAGCGCAAGGCCCTGGCCTTCCCCCGACGCTTCGATGGCCCCATCAAAGAGATCTGGGCTTTGCAGAGCCGTCTCACCCAGCGCAGCGGCGGCAAGCCCTATCGTCTCCTGAGCCATCCCCGTTTCCGTGCCGCCTATGACTTTCTCCTGATCCGGGCCCAGGGGGGTGATGCCGAACAAGAGCTGGCGGATTGGTGGACCCGTTTTCAGGATGCAGGCGCGGACGAGCGCGCCTGCATGCTCATCGCCCCCAACGCCGGCACAGGCAAACGCAAGCGTCGGCGTCGTCCCCGCCGCAAGCCGGAGGATGATGCGGACGAGGCTGCCGTGGAGGTGGTGCTTGGCTGACCTCCAGGCCTTCGTGGCCCTGGGGGCCAATCTGGGTGATCCGGCCCAGCAGGTGCGCCAGGGTCTGGCGGACCTGGCGCATCTGCCCCAGACCCGTCTCATGCGCCACTCTTGCCTTTACCGCTCCAAGCCCATGGGTTATCTGCAACAGCCCGACTTCATCAATGCCGTGGCGGCCCTGCAGACCAAGCTGACCCCGCGCAAGCTCCTGGACCGCCTGCTGGAGATAGAAACCCGGCATGGTCGCACCCGGGATTTCAAGAACGCACCCCGCACCCTGGACCTGGACCTGCTGCTCTATGACGGCCTGGTGATGCACGCGCCCGGCCTCTCCCTGCCCCACCCCCGCATGGGAGAGCGGGCCTTCGTCCTGGCCCCCCTGGCGGAGATCGCCCCGGACTATCCCATACCCGGTCAGGGCACGGTCCGCAGCTGTCTGGCCAAGGTGGACAGCAGCGGCATCATCCGTCTAGCGGAGGCCTGTCAGCCGGCCAACTCCCCACTCCGGTCATGATGCGCCGTTTCCGCCATATCGTCGTGGAAGGCCCCATCGGCGTGGGCAAGACCAGCCTGGCGCGCAGGTTGGCGACCCTGACCGGGGCCGCCACCATCCTGGAAAACGTGGAGGAGAATCCCTTTCTCGCCCGCTTCTACGAAGATCGCCGGCGCCATGCCCTGTCCACGCAGTTGTTCTTTCTGGTCTCCCGGGTGGATCTGAGCCGGCGCCTGGCCCAGGGGGAGCTGTTCGCCCCCAGCACGGTGGCGAACTTTCTCCTGGAAAAGGATCTGCTCTTCGCCCGCCTGACCCTGGACGAGGCGGAATTCAAGCTCTATCGTCAGCTCTACGAGGGGCTGCGGCCTCCGGCCTGCCCACCGGACCTGGTGATCTACCTACAGGCCAGGCCCGCCACCCTGGCGGAACGGGTACGCAAACGGGGGCGTCCCGCGGAGCGCCACCTGCAGGACGCCTATCTGACGGACCTGACCACCGCCTACAACGAGTTCTTCTATCATTACGACCAGGCCCCATTGCTCAGCGTCAACAGCGAACACCTGAATTTCGCCGAGAAGGACGAGGATTTCGATCTCCTGGTGCAGCGCATCCGGGACATGCGGGGGCCACGGGAATTCTTCAACATGGGGGCCTGAGGATGTACCTGCCGCAACTCATGAAGCACGTGCAAGAGGGCGAAAAGCTGGTGGCCCTCACCTGCTACGACGCCGGCTTCGCCCGTATTTTGCTGGACGCCGGTGTGGACATCCTGCTGGTGGGTGACTCCCTGGGCATGGTGATCCAGGGCCACGGCACCACCCTGCCGGTGCGCATGGAAGACATGCTCTACCACACCGAGGCGGTGGCCCGAGGTGCGGCGGATCGGGGTTTCGTCATGGTGGACCTGCCCTTCGGCAGTTACCAGGCCAGCCCCCGGGAAGCCTTTGCCAACGCCGCCCGTCTCCTGGCGGCGGGGGCCAACATGGTGAAGCTGGAGGGGGGCGCCATCATGGTGGAGAGCGTGGCCTATCTCAGTGCCCGGGGGGTGCCGGTGTGCGCCCATCTGGGCCTGCTGCCCCAGTCGGTGAACCAGACCGGTTACCGCTCCCAGGCTCGGGACGCAAAGGCCGCGCAACAGCTCATCCGGGATGCCGCGGCCCTGGAGGCCGCCGGCGCCAGCCTGCTGGTGCTGGAATCCATCCCCGCCAGCCTGGCCGGGGAAGTCACCGGGGCCCTGGGCATCCCCACCATAGGTATCGGCGCCGGCCCGGACTGCAGCGGCCAGGTCCTGGTCCTGCAGGACCTGCTCGGCATGACTGCCCGCCCCCCCCGCTTCGCCCGGGACTTCCTGGCCGGCAGTCCCGGCATCGCCGCCGCCGTGCAGGCCTATGTCCGGGCCGTGCGCCAGGGCGACTTCCCCGGCCCGGAGCACAGCTTCTGATGCGCCTCATCCATCACGTGGCCGACCTGCGCCAGGCCCTGTCGGGGGCAACGGACACCGCCTTCGTGCCCACCATGGGCAACCTGCATGCCGGGCACCTGGCCCTGGTGGAGCTGGCCAGGCGGCATGGCCGTCCCACGCTGGTCAGCATCTTCGTCAACCCGCTGCAGTTCGGGGCCGGCGAGGATTTCGAGCGTTATCCCCGCAGCCTGGAGGCAGATTGCCGGCAACTGGAGGCCATAGGCTGCGACCTGGTCTTCGCCCCGGCCATGCAGGAGATGTATCCCGAGGCCCAGACCTACGGCGTGCAGCCCCCCCTTGCGGACACCCTGTGCGGCGTCTTCCGCCCCGGCCACTTCGCCGGAGTGTGCACCGTGGTGCTCAAGCTCTTCAACATGGTGCAGCCCCGCTACGCCGTGTTTGGCAAGAAGGACTACCAGCAACTCTTCCTGCTCAAGGGCATGGTGCGCCAGTTCAATCTGCCCATCACCCTGCTGGAGGGGGAAACCAGCCGGGATGGGGATGGCCTGGCCCTGTCCTCCCGCAATGCCTATCTGAGCGCGCAGGAACGGGCCCGGGCCCCCCGACTGCACGCCACCCTGCAGGCCCTGGCTCAGCGCCTGCAGGCCGGGGAAAGAGACTACGCGGGCCTGGAAAGAGAGGCCACGGCAGCCCTCGCGAGCGAGGGCTGGCGGGTGGACTACGTGGCCCTGCGCAGCCAGCACAGCCTGCTCACCCCCACAGCCACGGACACGGAGCTGGTATTGCTGGCCGCCGCGCATCTGGGCAAGACCCGTCTCATTGACAACCTGGAAGTCCGTCTCGGCGTTAAATAGGCCGTACCCTTCGGGGTATAATCGCCGACCTCTTGTGGAGTATGTCCCCCTGCCATGCAACGCACCCTGTTGAAATCCAAGCTGCACCGCGTGCACGTCACGGCCTCCGAGCTGGAGTACGAAGGCTCCTGCGCCATCGATGAGCTCCTGCTGGAAGCGGCGGACATCCGCGAGTACGAGCAGATCGACATCTACAACGTCAACAACGGCGAGCGCTTCACCACCTACGCCATTCGCGGCCAGAAGGGCTCCGCCATGATCTCCGTGAACGGCGCCGCCGCCCGCAAGGCCGCCGTGGGGGACGTGCTCATCATCGCCAGCTTTGCCGTCTACCCGGAAATGGAAGCGGCACAGCATGTACCCAGGCTGGTCTACGTGGATGAACGCAACCGCATCAAGCGCATCGGCGCCAGCATCCCTGCCCAGGCGGCCTGAATACGCCGCCTTCCCGGCCCGTCATGCTGCGGCGCCACAGGGGTCGCACAAGGCCTGAAAATAAATCCCTGGATCGCTTCACTGCGCTCGCGATGACGACCTAAGGTACGTGCGCCGTGGCACCCCTTCACGGCCATTACGAGGTGCCATCTCCCTCCTGGGTCATTGCGAGGCACCACAGGCGACGCGGCAATCCAGGACCTTTCCCATCCCCGCCTTGTCACTGACCAGCCACAGCCAATGCACGCCGGAACCGCATTTACCCTGTCCAGCCCTGCCGCCCCACCCTCAGGCCGGCCCCTCGTTCAGCCTGCCCCAGTCGAAAAAGGGCCCCGGATCCGTCTTGCGCCCCGGGGCGATGTCGCTGTGTCCCACGATGTCGGTGATGGGGTAGGTCCGGCGCAGGGTGGACAACACGATGTCCAGGCTCTCATACTGGGCCGTGGTGAAGGGCTCCGTGTCCGTGCCCTCCAGCTCTATACCCACGGAAAAGTCATTGCACTGCTCCCGCCCCTGCCATTGCGAGGGCCCCGCATGCCAGGCCCGCAGGCCGCAGGGCACGAACTGGATCAGCGCCCCATCCCGGCGGATGAAAAAATGCGCGGACACCCGCAAGCCTTGTATCTGGGCGTAATAGGGATGGGCGGCAGGGTCCAGACGGTTGCTGAACAAGGCCTCCACCCCGGAGCCGCCAAACTCGCCCGGGGGCAGGCTGATGTTGTGGATGACCACCAGACTCACACTCTCCCCCGGGGGGCGGGCATCGCAGTTGGGCGAGGCGATGCGCCGCACGCCCGCCAACCAGCCCTGGGCATCCAGTTTCAGACAAGCGCTCATGGTTCCTCCTGGGGCGGTGCGGCCAGGGCCTGGTCGATGGCCCGGGCCAGGCTGCCGGCATTGATCTCGCAGGCCAGACTGGCGTGGAATTCCCCGTCCCGGTATAGCAGCAGTTGCGGCAGATGGAAGATGTCATGGGCCCGGGCCAGGGCCTGACTCACCTGCACATCCACCTTGAACAGGCCCACCCCGGCAGGCACCACTCCGGGCAGGTGCCTTTCCACCACCCGGCATGTGCCGCAATCCGGGCTGCTGAACAGGACCAAGGCCGTCCCTCCCACCTCCTGCAGACGGTGGTGGTAGTGGAATTCATCCAGTGCTTCCATGGCGGCCATGCATGGATGTTAGCGCAGCCGAGCCTTGCTGCTCATTTCCTGTATTGCACCCCGAGCCAGGGGATCCACACCGCTACAATCGCGCAAATTTCTGGATACCGACATGCTTGCCCTGGAATTGCTGTTTTTCCTCATCCTGATCCTGGTGGCCGCGGAGGTCTTCGTGAATGCACTGGAGCATCTGGGTGAACGCCTTGGCATCTCCGAGGGGGTCACCGGTTCCATCTTCGCCTCTGTGGGCACCGCCCTGCCGGAGACCATCGTGCCCCTGCTGGCCATCTTCGCCGGCACCGGGAACCAGACCGTAAACGAGGAGATCGGGGTGGGCGCCATCCTGGGCGCCCCTTTGATGCTGTCCACCCTGTCCCTGTGCCTCATGGGCGTGATGGCCTGGTCGCGGCGGGGCTTGCAGGGTCCCCTGATCCCGGAGAAAAGTGGCCTGGTCCGGGACCTGGACTTCTTCCTCATGGCCTTCGGCCTGGCTGCCCTGGCACTGTTTGTGCCCCATGACAATCCCGTGGTGCGCACCCTGCTGGGGGCCCTGATGGTGCTGATCTATTTCATCTATATCCTGCTCACCCTCAAGGCCTCTGCCTATCTGGTGGAAAACGGCCATGCCACCACGGCGGAGGAACCCATGTTCCTGGCCCGGCTGGGCCTGCCCGAAAACCGCTTCACCATCCTGGTGCAGCTGCTGATCGGTCTGGCCCTGCTGGTCACCGGCGCCAAGGGGTTCATCCACGGCATCGAGGCCGCCGCTCCCCTGCTGGGTATCTCCGCCCTGATGCTAGCCCTGCTGATCGTGCCCATCGCCACGGAGCTGCCGGAAAAGGTGAACTCCATCCTCTGGATACGCCGCGACAAGGACACCCTGGCCTTCGGCAACATCACCGGCGCCATGGTGTTCCAGGGCACCCTCCTGCCCGCCATCGGCATCCTGCTCACCCCCTGGGTCCCCCACAAGGAGGTGCTGGCCGGCGTGGTGATCACCTTCCTGGCCGCTGGCTGGCTGCGTCTCATGCTGCAGCGGGGCCCCCTGCAGGTATGGATGCTGGCGGTGAACGGCGGCCTCTACGCCACCTACCTGGCCATCGCCCTGAGCTGACGCCATTCCGGCCGGCTCAATATTTCCGCGCCACCGCCGATACCCACAACATTCGAGCCTGACCCCCGGACGGACGCTGGTCGTCCCGTCCCAGAGGAAGGTGAAAGCCCGGGATGGGCCCGGGCTTTCCGGAAAGCAGCATGGATTTGCAAGGGAACACCCATGAAAAGCCGGGACATCAAGCCCACGGTCGTGGAAAAACTGATGCGGGAAGAGGACTTCATCGTCTCCAAGACGGACGTCAAGGGCCGCATCACCTACTGCAACCGCATCTTCATCGAGTTCTCCGGCTACAGCGAGAACCAGCTGTTGGGCAGCCAGCACAACATCATCCGGCATCCGGGCATGCCACGGGGGCTGTTCAAATTCCTCTGGGACAGCATCCAGGCAGGGCAGGAGTGCAATGCCTATGTGAAGAACATGTCCCAGGATGGGGGCTTCTATTGGACCTTCGCCAATGTCACGCCAGACTTTGGGCCAAAAGGTGAGCTGCAGGGCTACACCTCGGTACGACGCAAGCCAACAACAACTGCCATCGGCATGATCGCTGAAATCTATCGCCACATGCTTGAGATCGAGAGACAGTCAGGAGCCAAGGATGCCTGCAGTGCATCCATGAAGTACCTGACAGATCTGCTTGCTGAAAAAAAACTGAGTTATAGCGAATTCATCCTCTCTTTTTGAGTCGCCCTCATGACCAATCTTTCTTTGCGTATGCGCTTCATACTCTTTGCCACCGCCTTCAATGTGCTGCTGGCCGCCAGCATCATCGTGCAACTGGCAATGCATGGCTTCGAATGGCTACTCTTGGGCCTGCTATTTGTTGGTTTTATCATTTCCGCTCTGCTACAGGTCATGTCGCGCAAATGGCTGGCACCTCTCGATAAGCTTGGCAATGCCATGCAAGAGGTCAGCGCTGGGCGCTTCCAGCATCGCATCACCCATATCGATACAAGCACTGAACTTGGCCGTCTGTGCTGGAACCTGAATGACATGCTAGACCAGCTGGAGACTTTCAACCGGGAACAGACCACCACATTCCAGCACCATCTGGATGGACACTTCTACC
>CAZVNY010000077.1:6568-7728 GCA_964628785.1 uncultured Thiobacillus sp. | reverse complement strand
CTGCCCGGGCCCTGGACATGCTGTGCATGGAGGTGGACGTGCTCATCGGCCTGAACGTCATCGCCTCGGATACACGCCCCTTCACCAGCGAGGCCATCCACAAGTATGGGGAGGAGTCCAAACTGGTCCTGGAGGCGGACGGCACCTATCACGCCAAGGATACCTTCGGGCACCGGCTCTTCACCCTGGTGAACCAGGACGAGCAACCCTTTCCCAAGGATGGCCGGGGGCTTACCGTGCACGGCCTGACCCTGTTGTTCGATGTGCCCCGGGTGGCGGACGGCCTGGCGGTGTTCGACCACATGATCAAGCTGGGCTTCGACCTGGCCTGGCGCCTGGAAGGCCGTCTGGTGGACGACAACGGCCGCTCCGTGAGCGAGGAAAACCTGAACCGGGACCGGGCCCGGCTGGCCTCCTTCTACAAGCGCATGGAGGCCCGGGGCATCCCCGCGGGCGGGGAGCGGGCCCTCAGACTCTTCGTCTGACGGCAGGCGGGAAACAGACAGTGGTGCATGGGGAGGCCACACAGCGCGCACACGAACTTCGTGCCCTGCTGGACGACGCCAACTATCGCTACTACGTACTCGATGCCCCCACCCTGCCGGACAGCGAGTACGACCGCCTGCTGCGGGAGCTGCAGGACCTGGAGGGCCGCTTTCCCGAGCTGATCACCCCGGATTCGCCCACCCAGCGGGTAGGTGCCACCCCCCTCAAGGATTTTGCCCAGGTCAGCCACGGCCTGCCCATGCTGTCCCTCAACAACGCCTTTTCCGAGGCGGAGGTGGCGGCCTTCGACCGCCGGGTGCGGGAGGGCCTGGGCCGGGGGGATGCGGCCATCGAATATGCCGTGGAACCGAAGTTCGACGGCCTGGCCATCAGCCTGCGCTACGAGGACGGCCTGCTGGTGCAGGGTTCCACCCGGGGGGACGGTTATGTGGGAGAGGACGTCAGCGTCAATCTGCGCACCGTGAAGGCCATCCCCATGCGCCTGGTGCACGAGGCCGTCCCCCGGGTGCTGGAGGTGCGCGGTGAGGTCCTCATGCTGCGCAAGGACTTCGAACGCCTCAACGAACAGGCCCGGGCCCGGGGTGAAAAGACCTTCGCCAACCCCCGCAATGCCGCCGCCGGCAGCCTGCGCCAGCTGGATTCCCGCATCACCG
>CAZVNY010000077.1:0-6558 GCA_964628785.1 uncultured Thiobacillus sp. | reverse complement strand
GCATGGCCCTGCCGCCCAGCCACAGCGGCATCATGGACTGGCTGATGGAGCTGCGTTTTCCCGTGGCCCCCCAGCGCAAAGTGGTGCGCGGGGTGAGTGGCCTCATGGGCTTCTTCGCGGGCCTGGGCCGGGACCGGGATACCCTGCCCTATGACATAGACGGCGCGGTGTACAAGGTGAACGACCTGGCGGACCAGGAGACCCTGGGTTTCGTCGCCCGGGCCCCCCGTTTCGCCCTGGCGCACAAATACCCGGCCCAGGAAGAACTCACCGTGGTGGAGGCCATCGACGTACAGGTGGGCCGCACCGGTGCCCTGACCCCGGTGGCCCGTCTGCAGCCGGTGTTCGTGGGCGGGGTCACCGTCACCAACGCCACCCTGCACAATGAGGACGAGGTGCGGCGCAAGGATGTGCGCGTGGGGGACACGGTCATCGTGCGCCGGGCCGGCGACGTGATCCCGGAGGTGGTGGCCACCCTGCCGGAACGCCGCCCCATGACGGCGGAGAACACCCCACTGCACGAAGCTTTCCGCATGCCCAGCCACTGCCCGGAATGTGGCGCCCACGTCCTGCGCCTGGAGGGGGAGGCCGCCGCCCGCTGCACCAACGGCCTGGCCTGTCCCGCCCAGCGCAAACAGGCCCTGATCCACTTTGCCGGCCGCCGGGCCATGGACATCGATGGCCTGGGAGAAAAGCTGGTGGAGCAGTTGGTGGAGCAGGGTTGGGTGGCCACCCCTGCCGATCTGTACCGCCTCACCCGGGAGCAGGTGGCGGGCCTGGAGCGCATGGCGGACAAATCCGCCGACAATCTCCTCAAGGCCATCGACGCCAGTCGGGGCCGGCCCCTGGCCCGCTTCATCTTTGCCCTGGGCATCCGCCACGTGGGGGAGCAGACCGCCAAGGATCTGGCCGCCCACTTCGGCAGCCTGGATGCCCTCATGGCCACGGATGCAACCGCCCTCCTGGAGGTGCCCGAAGTGGGGCCCGTGGTGGCCGCCTCCATCCTGGCCTTTTTCGCGGAGTCCCATAACCGGGCCGTCATCCAGGCCCTGGGTGAGGCCGCCGCCTGGCAGGATGGCGAGCCCCGGGGCAAGACCCTGGTCGGCCCCCTGGCCGGCAAAATCCTGGTGCTCACCGGCACCCTGCCTGGTCTCAGCCGGGATGCGGCCAAGTCCCGCATCGAGGCGGCAGGTGGTAAGGTCACGGGCAGCGTCTCGAAAAAGACGGATTACGTGGTAGCCGGTGCCGAGGCCGGCAGCAAGCTGGAAAAGGCCCAGACCCTGGGTATCAGGATTATTGATGAAGCGTCGTTAAAGGCGTTGTTGCAAGGTGAGGAAATCTAGATGAAGAAAGTGACCAAGGCGGTCTTTCCGGCCGCGGGCATGGGGACCCGCTTCCTGCCGGCCACCAAGGCCAACCCCAAGGAGATGCTGCCCATCGTCGACAAGCCCCTGATCCAGTATGCGGCGGAAGAGGCAGCGGCTGCGGGCATCACCGATCTCATCTTCATCATCGGCCGCACCAAGCGGGCCATTGCCGACCACTTCGACAAGGCCTACGAGCTGGAGGTGGAACTGGAGACCAAGGGCAAGCTGCGCGCCCTGGAGGATCTGCGCGGCATCCTGCCCAGCAACGTGAACTACATCTTCATCCGCCAGGCCGAGGCCCTGGGGCTGGGACATGCAGTGTTGTGTGCCCAACCGGCGGTGAACGATGAACCCTTTGCCGTCATCCTGGCGGACGACCTCATCGATGGTGAGCCCGGTGCCACCCGGCAGATGTGCGAGTTGTACGACTACTATCAATGCTCCCTGGTGGGGGTGCAGCACGTGGACCCCCAGGAAACAGGGTCCTACGGCATCGTCGCCGCATCCCCCATGGCGGAGCGCCTGTCCCGGGTGACGCGCATCGTGGAAAAGCCCAAGCCCGCCGAGGCGCCTTCCAATCTGGCCGTGGTGGGGCGCTACATCCTCACCCCGCGGATCTTTCACCATTTGCGCCATATCGAGCGGGGCGCAGGCGGCGAGCTGCAGCTCACCGATGCCATTGCCACCCTGCTGCATGAGCAACAGGTCATGGCCTACGAATTCACCGGCAAGCGCTATGACTGCGGCTCCAAGCTCGGCTATCTGGAGGCCACGGTGGAATATGCCCTGAAACACCCCGAGTTGGCGGACGCCTTCAAGGGTTACCTGGAGAAGCGCTTCTGCGCCGACTGCAGCCAACCCAAAAGGGAGTAGCAGGCCCGGGACAGAGGGCCTTGTGTCCCTTGACCACGTGCCATAGGCTGATGCCAAGCCCGGGTGCAGCCCAAGGAAACGCCGATTAAATCCGTCATCGCGCGGAGCGACGTGACGATCCGGAAGTTGTTGCTTGCGCATGGATCCTGGATTGCCGCGCTGCGTGCGCAAAGACGGCAAGGGATTTGTTCAGCGTTTCCCTAAGAGTCGGAATGGTTGCAGAGTAATGAGCCAGCAGGATTACAGTGACGAGGTACGCAAGCACAAGTCCCTGGTGGTGCGCTGGATCTTTGCCCTACTGGGGGTCACCTTCACGGCCCTGGGGGTAGTAGGCATCTTCCTGCCGGTACTGCCCACCACACCCTTCCTGCTCCTGGCGGCGGCTTGTTTTGCCCGGGCCTCGGAGCGCATCTATACCTGGCTGCTCGGACACAAGGTGCTGGGCCCCGTCATCCTGGAGTGGCGCCAGCACCGCAGCATCCCCTACCGCGCCAAGCGCATGGCCGTGTTCATGATCGTCTTGAGCTTCACGGTATCCATCGTGTTCTTCGTCCCCTACTGGCAGGCCCAACTGGCCATGGGCCTGTCCGGCCTGGTGCTTCTGGCCTGGTTCATCCGCATCCCTTCCCGGGATGCCCCGAAAAAGACGGCTGGACCCGTCGAGTAGGTATGGCGCGACCAAGGCACGCCAACCCCTGGATCGCCACGCTGCGCTCGCGATGACACCCAAGTCCGTCCTTGCGAGACGCCGCAGGCGACGTGGCAATCCATGAATCGACCCTTTCATGCGCATGAAACAGCCCTGCGTCTACATCCTGGCCAGCCATCGCAACGGCACCCTGTACGTGGGCGTAACCAGCAACCTGGCAGGCAGGGTGTGGCAACACAAGAACGACTGCGCTGACGGCTTCAGCCAGAAATACCATGTGCACGATCTGGTCTGGTATGAACCCCATGCCACCATGGAAAGCGCGATTCTGCGTGAAAAACAACTCAAAAGCGGCTCACGCGCCCGCAAACTGGCGTTGATAGAAGCCATGAATCCGGACTGGCGCGATCTGTACGAGGACATTGCCTAAACCCCTGGATCGCCACGGGGCTTTGCCCCTCGCGATGACCAACAAGAGCCGTCATTGCGAGGAGCCGCACTCCCCAAGCCCATTATTGCGAGGCGCCGCACTCCCCAAGCCCGTCATTGCGAGGAGCCGAAGGCGACGTGGCAATCCAGGATACCAGCCCCCGGTTGGGCATCACGGATTACATTCCAGGCAGCGCCGAGTTAGCACTCCGCTGTGGGAATGTGTAGACTGCCGCACAAGGAGTTACACATGGCCACCAACCTCGCAATCGATCCGGATCTGCTTGAACGTGCTGTTCAAGTGAGTGGTGAACGCACGAAGAAAGCCGCAGTAACCAAGGCCCTGCAGGAGTTCATCGCCCGCCGCGAGCAGCAGGCCGTTGCCGATCTGCTCGGCAAACTCGAATGGGACAAGTCGTTCGACTACAAGGCTGAACGCTCGCGTCGCAAATGACTCTCTTGGTTGATACCAGCGTCTGGTCACTTGCACTGCGCCGTGACCATGAAGTCACCGAGCCAGAGGTGCATCACCTCAGGGATGCTTTGCTCGGTTCAGACATCGTCGTTACCACCGGCCTTGTCCTCCAGGAGCTCCTGCAAGGCTTTTCCGGCCCCAAGGCAGCCGCCCAAATCATCGAACGCTTCACCGCTTTGCCGCTGCTTCAACCTGACCGTGAAGACCATATCGGTGCGGCGAATCTGCGCAACACCTGTCGCCAGGCCGGTGTCCAGATCGGCACGATCGATGCGCTGCTTGCACAACTCTGCGTTCGTCACGGCCTCACGCTCCTCACTACGGACAAGGACTTCACGTATGCCGCAAGGCATTGTCCGCTTCGCGTTTGGCCGGCAACGCCACAACCCAAGTGAATCGCTCCGGGTTTCGTGGGGACCACGCTGCGCTCGCGATGACACCCAAGCCCATTATTGCGAGGAGCCAGAGGCGACGCGGCAATCCAGGGGTGTGGAGGACCGGGCCGTTGTCCACATGGAGACAAAAGGCCTGGATCGCCACGCTGCGCTCGCGATGACGAGGTGGAGAGCGCGTGACGACACAGGCGCATCATTGCGAGGCGCCGCACTCCCCAAGCCCGTCATTGCGAGGAGACGAAGTCGACGCGGCAATCCAGGATGCCTGCAAATACGGCCCACTGTCCTATCCACTACGCATGCCGACACCGTAAGCGGGTAAGCGCAGCGCATCCAGCATCAGGCAGCCTCTTCATCATTGAGTAATGATGTTACTTGTAATACTATAAGCCCATGAACACCGCCTCTAAATTACTTGAGGCCATGCGCCGTCATCCCCTGGACTGGCGCATTGAGCAACTTCAGACGGTTGCGCGGCAATACGGTATTGATTGGCGGCAGGATGGAACAAGCCACTGCTACTTCATCCGTTCTGATGGCAAGACGCTTTCGGTACCGGCGCATCGCCCCATCAAGCCGGTTTACGTGAAGAAGTTTGTGGCGTTGGTGACTGGAGGTTGACCCATGAGAAATCTCGACGACTATCCCTTTGAAATTCGGCCCCTGACTGCCGCCGAAGGGGGCGGCTTTCTCATTTCCTACCCTGATTTTTCCGAGTGCATTTCCGATGGGGAAACAGTGGAAGAAGCCATCGCCAACGGTCGAGAGGCACTCTCGGGGATGATTACAACGCTGGAAGCCCTGGGGCACCCAGTGCCCGCACCCAACAGCGGCGGCGTGGCCTCCGGCAAGTTCGTAGCCCGTGTACCCAAGACCATCCATGCACAACTGACCACCCGCGCCAAGGCAGAAGGCGTATCCCTCAACACCCTGGTACTCACGTTCATCGCTGAAGGATTGGGACGCCGCAATCACCACGCATAAGAAACCGGCCCCGCGAGGACACCATCACCACCCACCCCCTGGATCACCGCGGCCTACGGCCTCACGATGCCACCCAAGCCCGTCATAGCGAGGAGCCGCAGGCGACGCGGCAATCCACCGAAGCGACTCAGGAGTGGCTTGATGCCGCGCATGAGCGCCGTAGGAATCTCCGACCTTCAGACCGGGGAGGATGTCAAGTGCAAGATTGATGTGCAGAGTCTGGCTGCCTAGAATAGCCAAAGTATCTACTTTCTTCCCTGGATGCCGCCATGAAGACCCTCTCCGCCCGTGACGCCAAGAACCGCTTTGGCGAGTTTCTCGACCTGGCCCGCCGGGAGCCGGTGCTCATCACCAAGAACGACCGCCCGGTAGGCATCTTCCTGTCCATCGAGGATGCGGCGGAGACCCTGGTGCCGGACCGCTTCATGGCGCCGGAGCCCGGTTATGAGGACTGGTTGGCGGACAAGGTGGGGGCCACTCTGCAGAAACTGGAATCCGGGCAGACCCGCCTGCACGACCATGATACCGCCATGGCGGCCCTGGCCCAGCGCATTGCCGCCTTGCGCGCTAACGGGCATGGCTTTTAATAGACGCCCAAAAAAAATGAAAGCCATACCCGTTTCCCTCTCCCTCAACCCCACTCCCACCCGCAGGAGAGGGGAGCGTCAAGAAGCCGCTACGTGGCTTTCACATTAAGGCATGAGGGTCCGCTGGACCGATGAAGCCCTGGATGACCTGGCCGGCATCGTGGCCTACTACCTGGAGGTGGCCAGCCCCTGGACGGCGGAGACGGTACGCCAGGGCATCATTGCCGCCATCCTGGACCTGCGGGATTTCCCCGAGCGGGTGCGGGTAAGCGAGGCCATTCCCGGAGCCCGGGAACTGGTGGTACCCAAGCTGCCCTATCGGGTTTTCGTACGGGTCAACCGGCCCGAGCTCATCGTTCTCAACGTGGTGCACACGGCACGCCGCTTTCCCTGACGGGCCACCCCGGAGGGCGAATGCAGGCTCATTTTTTCGACCTATTTGACGACGGTGCCCACCAGGATGAAATTGTGGACTACCACTTGGGAAACACTGATTAAATTCGTCATCACGAGGCGCCGCACTTCCCAAGCCCGTCATTGCGAGGAGCCGCAGGCGACGCGGCAATCCAGGGGTGTGAAGGACCGAGCCGTTGTCCACATGGTGACAAAAGGCCTGGATCGCCACGCTACGCTCGCGATGACGAGGTATGGGGCGCGCGTGACGACACAGGCGCGTCATTACGAGGCGCTGCACTTCCCAAGCCCGTCATTGCGAGGAGCCGAAGGCGACGTGGCAATCCAGGGGTGTGAAGGACCGGACCGTTGCCCACATGGTGACGAAGGGCCTGGATCGCCACGG
>CAZVNY010000076.1:0-7871 GCA_964628785.1 uncultured Thiobacillus sp. | reverse complement strand
ACTGCGAAACAGAAGATCGTCGCCTGTCCCACCTGTGGCAAGGACGTGCTGTGGAACACGGACAACCCCTGGCGCCCGTTCTGTTCCGAGCGCTGCAAGCTCATCGACCTGGGGGAGTGGGCCAGCGAGAACTACAAGGTGCCCGCCGAAGAACCGGAGGATTTCAGCGACCCGGAGTCGCGCAGCTGAGACCCCGGCTCGGCTCTACCGGGTCAGGGTCTGCACCCCGTTCGGCGTGCCCATGAGGAACACGTCGGCGCCCCGCCGGGCGAACAGGCCTACGGTGACCACGCCCACGATCTGGTTGATCTCGGTCTCCATGGCCACCGGGTCCAGGATATTCATGCCGTGTACGTCCAGGATGACGTTGCCGTTGTCCGTGCTGAACCCGGCACGCAACACCGGGTTGCCGCCCAGCTTGACGAGTTGCCGGGCCACGTAGGAACGGGCCATGGGGATCACCTCCACCGGCAGGGGAAACTTGCCCAGCACGCCCACCAGCTTGCTCTCGTCGGCTATGCAGACAAATTTCCTCGCGCAGGCCGCCACGATCTTCTCCCGGGTCAGGGCACCGCCACCGCCCTTGATCATGGCCATGTGGCGGGTGATCTCGTCGGCGCCATCCACATAAACCGCCATCTCCCCCACCTCGTTCAGGTCCAGCACCTGGATGCCGTGTTTCTTCAGGCGCTCGGCGGTGGCGACGGAGGAGGCCACGGCGCCATCGATGCGGCCCTTGATGTCCGCCAGGGCATCGATGAAGAAGTTGGCGGTGGAGCCGGTGCCCACGCCGATGATGCCGCTGGGCACGTAATCCAGGGCAGCCCGGGCCGTGGCCTGTTTCATTTGGTCTTGGGTCATCATTTGGGTTTTCTCTTTGTCGTTTCAGGCAAACCCCATGAGAATAGCGACCTTCTCCAGCCGCATCAAACCGCATCGCAATGACCGATTATCTTGAGCGCATCCTCCTGGCCCGGGTCTATGACGTGGCCCAGGAAACCCCCCTGGACGAGGCCGTGAACCTGTCCCGTCGTTTGGGCAACCGGGTCCTGCTCAAGCGGGAGGACATGCAGCCCGTGTTCTCCTTCAAGTTGCGCGGGGCTTACAACAAGATGGCCGGCCTGAGCCGCGCCCAGCTCAAGCGTGGCGTGGTGGCCGCCAGCGCCGGCAATCATGCCCAGGGCGTGGCCCTGGCGGCCCAGGTGCTGGATTGCCAGGCCACCATCGTCATGCCGGCCACCACCCCCCAGATCAAGGTGGATGCGGTGAGCAAGCGGGGGGCCAATGTGGTGCTGTTCGGGGACTCCTATGACGACGCTTACCAGCATGCCCGGGGCATCGCCAGGGAGGGGAAGATGACCTTCGTGCATCCCTATGACGATCCCGAGGTCATCGCCGGCCAGGGCACCATCGGCATGGAACTCATGCGCCAGTCCCGCACCCCCATGGATGCCGTATTCGTGCCCGTGGGCGGGGGCGGTCTCATCTCCGGCATTGCCGTCTATCTCAAGCGTCTGCGGCCGGAGATCAGGATTGTCGGCGTGGAACCGGAAGAGGCCGACGCCATGGCCCGCTCCCTGTGCAAGAAGGAGCGCGTGGTCCTGCCCCAGGTGGGGATCTTTGCGGACGGTGTGGCGGTGAAGCAGGTGGGGGAGGAGACCTTTCGCCTGTGTCAGCAATACGTGGACGAAGTCATCCGGGTGAGCAACGACGCCATCTGTGCCGCCATCAAGGACGTGTTCGAAGACACCCGCTCCATCCTGGAGCCCGCCGGTGCCCTGGGGGTGGCGGGGCTGAAGGTGTGGGCCGAGCGGGAGAAGGCCAAAAACCGCAGCCTGGTGGCCATCACCTCCGGCGCCAACATGAACTTCGACCGCCTGCGTTTCGTGGCGGAGCGGGCGGAACTGGGCGAGAAACGGGAGGCGGTGCTGGCCGTGTCCATCCCGGAAAGGCCCGGCAGCTTCAAGAAGTTCTGTGCCCTCATCGGCGGCCGCGTGATCACCGAGTTCAACTACCGTTACGACGATCCGGCGGTAGCCCACGTCTACGTGGGCATCCAGGTCCAGGACCGGCCCGAGGTGGACAAGCTCTTGGAGGCCCTGAAGAAACATGATCTGCCGGTACTGGACTTGAGCGACAACGAGATGGCCAAGCTGCACATCCGCCATCTGGTGGGTGGGCGGGCCCGCCAGGTGGCCAACGAAGTGCTCTACCGTTTCGAATTCCCCGAGCGGCCCGGTGCCCTGATGCAGTTCCTCAACAGCATGAGCCATGCCTGGAACATCAGCCTGTTCCACTACCGCAATCACGGCGCCGACTACGGCCGGGTGCTGGCGGGCATCCAGGTACCGCCCCAGGACAAGGAGAAATTCCAGGCATTTCTCGATGCCCTGGGCTATCGCTATTTCAACGAGTCCCGCAACCCGGCCTACAAGCTCTTCCTGGCCTGAGGAGCGGCGTGGACTTGCCTAAAAATTGAGCATTGGCCAGAATGGCCCGCAACAAACGGAGGAAGACCATGCCAGCCCGATTGCGCCCCCTGCTTTGTACTGCGGTCATGGCCTTGTGCTGTGTGGCCCTGCCCACCCAGGCCCACGAGGGCTATGACAAGGCCCTCCAGGCCTACAGCTGCGTGGATTACGAAAAGGCCCTGGGCCTGTTCAAGACCCAGGCGGAGCAGGGACACGGCCTGTCCCAGTACATGGTGGGCATCATGCTGGAGCAGGGCCAGGGGGCGGAGCCGGATGCCAGGAGCGCCTTCGACTGGTACATGCGCGCGGCCAGACAGGGCATCGCCGACGCCTATTTCGCCCTGGCGGACATGTATGCCAAGGGCACCAGCGTGGCCAAGGACCCGGTGCGGGCCTTTGCCTGGTTCGAGCTCGCGCGCCAGGGCGGGCACAACCTGGCCGCCGACATGCTGAACAGCCTGGCCCGGCAATTGCAGCCGGAACAGATCAACCAGGCCCGCAGATTCGAGCAGGAATGGCGGGCACAACTGCCCCGTTGATGCCATCGCCTTGCAAGCTGCCCGGCCAGGCCGTCACTTGACGGCCGGCTTGCCGTCGCCTGCACAGGCAGGGATGCGGGTGCGGGGCTGGGCAGCATCAAGGTGGCAGCAGAAACTCCAGGATCTCCTTCCCCCACTCCTCATCCGTATGTAGCCACCAGTCGTTGTGCTCGGCGCCGGGCAGGAGCCATAAGCGCTTGCTCCCGCCCAGGCTGGCAAACAGGGCCTGGCCGTATTTTGCCGGCACGATGCGGTCCTCCTGAGCCAGCAGGACGGCCACCCGACCGGCAAACCCGGCCAGGTTGGCCACGCTGTCATAACGATCCCGCAGCAGCCAGCCCACGGGCAGCCAGGGATAGTGGTGGTTCTCCAGGGGGGTGAGGGGGCAGATCCAGCCGCGAAATTCGATGAGCGCCCCCCAGAGGGCGGCGGGCAGATGCAGCCAGACCAGACGGGGCCAGCGTGGCAACAGCAGGCCCCCCAGGACCACGAAGAGGATGAAGCCCAGGTGCAGCAACAGCACGCCGTCGGCCAGCCAGGCGTACATCATGGCGTCTTTCCGGGGCTGGTCCCGGGCTTTGGCCGCTGGAGGCCTGGCATCAGCCGGACCGGATGGGCAGGGCCGTGCGGTCCACCACCCGTCGCAGCACGAAGCTGGAATGCACGCCGGTGACCCCCGGGATGCGGGTGATGCGCTGCAGCAGCAGTTCCTGATAGGCATCCATGTCCCGCACTACCACCTTGAGCTGGTAGTCGGCGGCCTGGCCGGTGATGAGCAGGCATTCCAGGACCTCGGGAATCCCGGCGATGGCGGCCTCGAAGCCGACGAAACGCTCCGGCGTGTGCTGGTCCATGGAGATGTGGATCAGGGCCATGAGGCTCAGGCCCAGGGCCTGGGGGTCCACGAGGGCGCGGTAGGCGGTGATCACCCCTGCCTCCTCCAGGGCCCGCACCCGGCGCAGGCAGGGGGAGGGGGAGAGGCCTATGCGGTCGGCCAGTTCCTGATTGGTGAGGCGGCTGTTTTCCTGCAACAGGCGCAGGATCTGGCGGTCATGGCGATCGAGCTGCATGGTCTTGCGCTAATTCTCATTATCGAGCAATTGACAGTCAAAATATTATGCAACAAAGACATATATTGCCAATAAATAGCCCTTATTGAGATAAATACGCAATCATTCGCCGCTTCCTCCCGGCTAGGATTGCTGCATCCCATTTAGCCTATTCGGTGCGTCGAAATGATCCAGGATCCCAGCCAAAAATATCGCCCCTTCAGCCCCGTGGCCCTGCATGACCGTCAATGGCCCGGCCGGGTACAGCACAGCACCCCCATCTGGTTGAGCACCGACCTGCGGGATGGCAACCAGGCCCTGTTCGAGCCCATGGGCGTGGAGCGCAAGCTGCAACTGTTCCACATGTTGTGCGACATCGGTTTCAAGGAGATCGAGGTGGCCTTCCCCGCCGCTTCCCAGACCGATTTCGACTTTGTGCGCACCCTCATCGAAGACGGCCACATCCCGGCGGATGTGCGCATCGTGGTGCTCACTCAGGCCCGGGAGCACCTGATCCGCCGCACCATGGAGGCCCTGCGGGGCGCCCCCCGAGCCATCGTGCACGTGTACAACGCCACCGCGCAAACCTTCCGCGACATGGTGTTCAAAATGGACCAGGGCCAGGTCATCGACATGGCCGTAGCCGCGGTGAACCTGATCCGGGAATTGGCGGCGGCGCAAACGCAGACCGAGTGGATGCTGGAATACAGCCCGGAGGCCTTTTCCGCCACCGAACTGGATTTCGCCAGGGAGATCTGCGACGCCGTCACCGCCGCCTGGGGGGCTACGCCTGCGCGCAAGGTCATCCTCAACCTGCCGGCCACGGTGGAGATGGCCACACCGAACGTCTATGCCGACCAGATCGAGTGGATGCACCGCCACCTGGCCCGGCGGGACAGCGTCATCCTCAGTGTGCATCCCCACAATGACCGGGGCACCGCGGTGGCGGCGGCAGAACTGGCCATGCTGGCGGGGGCGGAGCGGGTGGAAGGCTGCCTGTTCGGCAACGGCGAGCGCACCGGCAACGTGGACCTGGTCACCCTGGCCCTCAACCTCTACACCCAGGGCATCGCCCCGGGGCTGGATTTCTCCGACATCAACGGTGTGGCCCGCATGGTGGAGGACTGCACCCGCCTGCCCATCCATCCGCGCCACCCCTATGTGGGGGATCTGGTGTTCACCGCCTTCTCCGGCTCCCATCAGGACGCCATCCGCAAGGGTTTCGCCGGCCAGCAGGCCCAGGGTTTGTGGAACGTGCCCTACCTGCCCATCGACCCGGCGGACCTGGGCCGGGACTATGGCGCGGTGATCCGGGTCAACAGCCAGTCCGGCAAGGGGGGCGTGGCCTATCTGCTGGAAACGGAATACGGCATCGTCATGCCCCGGCGGTTGCAGATCGAGTTCACCGCCCAGGTACAGGCACATACCGACAGCCACGGCGGCGAGATGCGGGCGGCGGACATCTGGGCCCTGTTTGCACGCACCTACCTGGAACCGAAACCGGCCTTGCACTACCTGGAGCACCACCTGTTCGAGCAGGGACAGCGTCAGAGCATCCAGCTGCAGGTGGCATGCAACGGCGTGACCCACGTCCTCAGGGGGGAGGGCAACGGCCCCATCGATGCTGCCGTGCACGCCCTGGGCAGCATGGGCGTGGCCGTGCAGGTGAGATCCTACGAGGAGCGCTCCATGGGCAGCAGTCAGGAGGGGGGCGATGCCCGCGCCTGCGCCATAGTGGAGGTGGCCCGCCCCGGCACGGGCCGGGAATGCTTTGGCGTGGGCATGGATGGCAACATCGTCACCGCCTCCATCAAGGCCCTGTTGAGCGGGGTGGCCCGCCTGCCGGGCATGGACGCTGCCAGGGTCCAGGACCTGAGCCAGGCGGCCTGAAACGACTGCGCCACACCGCCCTTGGGGAAACGTCGTTTAGTTCGTCATCGTGCTGCGCTCGCAACGACGAGGGAGAGGTATTCGTGGTGACGAGGTTGGGATGCTTGCCATGACGCAGGTGACGTGGCCGCAGCGGCGTCATTGCGAGGAGCCGAAGGCGACGCGGCAATCCAGGGGTGTCATGTGCCGGGCCGTCACGCCTCTGGTAACGAAAAAGTCCTGGATCGCCACGCTTCGCTCGCGATGACAAGCGAGTTGGAACGCCAAGAGGCTGCGCCCCGCGCGATGACGACAATGGATTTGTTCGGCGTTTCCCCAAGGGCGGTGGGGCGCCAAGTTTGGCCGGGGGGCCTCAGTGGGTGGTGGCGCGCCCCTGTACGAGGAGCTTTTTCGTGTCGTTCATGACCTGTATATTGGCCTCTTCCATGCGTTTCAAGGCATTGAGGGCCTCACTGGTCTTGCCGGCCTGATGGTATTCCAGGGCCTTACGGGCGTAATCGTGCACCGCCTTGTGGTGGGCCTCCATCTCCGGATAGCCCGGCAGGCTGGAGAAGCGTTCCTTGCCTTCCCCCTGGTAATACCATTGCCCCAGACGGCACTGGGTTTCACTCGGGATGTCCTCCGGCCGCAGGTTGGATTCGCCGATCAGGACCTTGTAGACCTCCAGCTTGAGGACCAGCTCCTCCAGGCTGGCTAGCTCCACTTCCGCAAGGAGGGAGGACGAAGCGATGGCGGTCTGCATCTGCTGGGAGAGATCCAGCATGCGTTCCATGCTTTGCGTGGCTTCCTTGCTCTTGTCACTGTGACTGGCGGCATCCTCGGCGCCCAGACTCATGATCTTCTTTGCCTCTGCTGTTTCAAGTTGGATACCGGTAACCAGGCTGCCGATCTCGGCAGTGGCCTTTGAAGTACGCTCCGAAAGTTTCCGCACCTCGTCGGCCACCACGGCAAAGCCGCGGCCTGCTTCACCGGCCCGGGCCGCCTCGATGGCGGCATTCAAGGCCAGCAGATTGGTCTGTTCGGCGATCTCTTTGATCAACTGTACGATACCACCGATTTCGCTGGCTCGTTGCGACAGGCTCTGCACACTTTGCCCGGCGGTATTGATGCGTTCCAGCATCACGTCCAGGCTGCTGGCGATGGTGTGAAAAGCGGAGCGGTTGGCCAGGGATTCCCGGGTCGAGGTCTCGGCGCTGGCCTTCTCCTTGTTCAGGCGGGTGGACAGGTCCATGAAGGAGCCCTGTACCCGCACCAGGGATTCGGAGAAATTCGTCAGGTTGCCCGCGATGCCCTGGGACAGGACGTAATCCGCCTGCAGACGCTGGCTCTCCGTCTGGGCCTGTTGCAGGGCCTGACGGGTGCTGGCCAGCTCGGCTTCCAGGGCGGCGGCACGGGCGGCCAGCTGGGCGTTCTCTGCCTGGGTGTCGGCCAGGGTTTTCTTGATCTGGGATCCAAACATGTTTCAGGCCTCTGTGGGTGGATGGGTGCGGACTCGCGGAGCCGATGACGATGTTTCGGGTGTTTGCGCGTCTGGGCAGGCGGCAGCCATGCAACGCTCATGATTACGGATGTTGCAGGCCGATCTTTAATCCTGCGGGAGCGGGCAGGGAGAGGGAAACCTGCAAGGTGATTCGCCGTTTCATGTTGCGGGGCGCTGCATCGCGGTGAACGTCAGGCGGAAGGCAGCGGCAGGCGCATCCAGGCCCTGCCCGGCTGTTTTTCTACCCGTACCCCGTCTTCTTCCAGGCGATAGGTCAGGTAGCAACTGTGCCGGGGCCTGGAGAGCAGCGCGGGGTTCAGCAGGGCAAAGTTGTCGCCCCGGCAGCGGGCCGAGGGGGTGGCCAGGCCCGGGTGGCCTTCGTGTTGCAGCCGGCTGCCCACGGCCTGGGTGAAACTGTAATCCCGGGGATGCACCAGGGCGG
>CAZVNY010000075.1:0-7875 GCA_964628785.1 uncultured Thiobacillus sp. | reverse complement strand
CAATGCCCGAGCCGCAGCCGAGCGACTGGCGCCTGTGCGTGGCGCCGATGCTGGACTGTCGCGAAAACGCAGCAACGGCGCGGGTTCTCAGCCCTTCGTGTGCACGCCATGTGCAATCGCGGCGCGTTCGGGCCGTCTCATCGCAGCTCGGCCGCTGACATCGGGCGCCGCGTTCGCGGTGCGTAGGTGCGCACCTTGCCCGACAGCTGGCACCACGCCGCGAGGATCGCTTCACCGTCGCCATGCTTGGGCTCGCTGCCACACAGCCACCCGCGCACCGTGCCCCGCGTCGTGTTGAGGTAGCGCGCAAGCTCCTCCTGGCTGACCGACTCGCGGTGCGGCGTGCCGGGCAGCTCGTCGCCGAGCAGATAGGCGATGTCCTCGAGGATCAGGTCCCAGGCCAGGCGCATGGACTGGTCAGCGTGCAACGCCATGCCGGGCGCTCCTCTGCCTGTACAGCCGCTCGAGCTGCTGCCGAGCCTGCTGCTCGTACCGCTTGATCTCCTCGCGCATTGCCTTGTCGTCGGCCTCGATCTGCCGGGCATCGGCCAGCGCGACGCCGGCGTCCTGCAGCAGCCGCCGCGCTCGCTTGGCCAGTTGGTGACCCATGATGCTTGCCTCCTACCGATTGAGCAGCGCGCGGCCGCGTTCGAGCGCTTCAAGCGCCGGCTCGATCTTCTCGACCTCGATGGTCTTGGCGATCACCTGCAGCATGTAGACCGCCTGCGCGCCGCGTTTCGTCGAGATCTGGCCGCGCGCCACCAGGCCATAGACCCGCGCCATCTCGCGCCGCGCCGCCCGCACCGTGTCGAGCTGCAGGCGCTTGGGGGTCCCCGGCATCGCCGAGGGCACGTCGGCGCCGTCGAAGATCACCTCCGGGCGATCTTGCTTGCTCTCTCCCGACATCAGCGCTCGCCCACCGCCGCGGCCAGGTCAGGCGCCCGCTCGGGGCCCTGCATGCCGCCGTCGAGCAGCCCCGTGTCTTGCGGCGCCCACCACCAGCTCGCACCCCAGTCCTTCTCGGCCCGCGCGCGCACCTTGGCCAGGTAGCCGGGCGACAGGAACTCCTGCAGCTGGTTCAGCATCGCCTGGTCGATCGCGAGCTTCCCGTACCACATGTTCACGAACGGCAGGTGCCCGCGCAGCCAGCGGAAGGCCTCCGCGCCCGCGTGCGTCTCCTTGCCCTGCGCGGCCTCCTTGATGTTGCTGCGGATCAGGTCATAGCCCAGCTCGGTGGCGCTCCCGACGACGGGTCCAGCGAGCGCGCTGACGGCCGTGGTCGCGGCCGACTGCCCACCGCGCCCGCCGTCGTTCAGCAGCATGTCGCCGAAGAAGCCGGCGCCGCCGCCCTTGGTGAACGCCGACAGCCAGAACTTCGCGGCCGCACCGGCGTCCTCGCCGTGCTTTCCGGTCACGTCATAGGGATCCTTGCCATCGCGCAGCGCCGCCAGCTGCAGGGCCACGGCGCCCAGCAGCGTGGTGCCGAACATCAGCGAGGCGCCGTAGGTGAGCTTGCCGGCCGGGCCCATGTCGCTGTGCAGCACGCGGTCCCAGTGACGCGTGAGCATCGCGATCGGGAACGACTTGAACAGCATGATGCATCGCCACAGCTCGCCCTTGCCCGTGCCCTTCTGCAGGCCGCCGGTCTGCAGCGTGCGCGTCGTCAGGTCGGGCGCGAGACTCGCGTACTCGCTTTCGTCGACGATGGTGCCCAGCAGGCGAGAGATCGCCCGCTGCTTCAGCGCTTCGTCCACGCCCTCGATCGCGTGCAAGGCCGCCGGCGTCAGCATGTCGGTACTGCGCCAGCGCTCGAGCTGCGCGTGCTGAAGCACCGACCACTCGGCCTCGCTCCAGCCCTTGGCCTCCAGCCGGGCGCGATCTCCTGCTTCGAGCGCTGACCAGGCGGTGCGCGACAGCTTGCCCAGGCCGGCCATCATCGTGACGCTGAAACCGCGGCGCAGCGCGTCGGTCCACGCGTTGAGCAGGCTCGCCTTCATGGTCGCATTGGCCAGGCGGGACGTGATGCCGGCGCCGATGTTCCACTCGGCCCAGCGGTTCATGTCGCTGACCTTCGACTCGGCCATCAGTCCCGCCAGGTCGGCGAAGCGCCGCGCCTCGGGCCCGAAAGACCGCACCAGATTGGCCGTGCCCTGCCAGAAGCCCAGCCGGTTGTAGCCCAGCGTCACGTAGTAGGTACCCAGGTCGGTCACGCTCGAAAGCAGCGCGCTCTGCAGCTTGCCGAACACCTCGATGTTGCGCAGGCCCTGGCCGATGCGCGCCGCGGTCTGGCTCTGCGGGTTGTTGAAGGCGCCCGTGAGCGTCTTCCACATGTCCTCGGTGTTCATCAGAAGCCCGACCCGATCGGTGCCGCCGGCCTGCTTGGCGATGTCATGCAGCGTGCGGAACAGGGCGTTCGGGTTGGGGCCGAACTCCTCCACCAGGCCAATGTTCTTGCTCATCCACTGCAGGTGTCCATTGATCGCGTCGAACACCGTGCCGGCGCCGTAGTCGCGCAGGTAGGTCACGTAGGCCTCGGCGTCCTTGAAGTGGATCACCCGGCTCTGGTTGCCGGCGTTGGCCAGCGCAGGCTCGCCGCGGAACATGCCAGGCTCGACGTTGGCCCACCCGTCGCTCTGGATCGTGCGCCACGCCTGCTCGAGCGCTTCGCCGAGCTCGCCATCGTTGAGCATGCGCCCGGCCTCGGTGTAGTACCGATCGCGGTCAACCAGCGGCAGCACGTCGCTCACCCAGCGTTGAAGGCCTGCCTTGCGCACGCGCACCGAGTCGTGAGGCTGCGGAAGGTAGCCATAGGCCAGCTTGCGCACGTCGCCGCCGGCCGCGTTGAAGCGCTGCCGCATGCCCTCGATCGACTGCACCCAGGCCTTGGCCGCGGCCTTGGCGCCGGCGTCGCCGCTGTCCTGGCCGAACACCTCGCGCACGAACGCCAGCGACTTCTGCGGGTTCTCCAGGTTCGAGATCCAGCGCACGCCGCGCATGACCATGGAACCCGTGTCCTGCTGGGTCGCGTAGTCGATCGCATCGAGCGTCTGCCGCAGGTACTCGTGATGCACGCCCTTCACGTAGGCGTCGGCCTGGTCGAGCTTGCGCTGGATGACCTTGAAGCCCTCGGCGCCGGCGGCCTCCACGTCGGGCACGTGCCGGGCATGCGCCTGCACCGTCAACGCCGCGCGCTGCTCCTTGAGCTGCGCCGCCTGCTCGATGTCCTTGGCCGCCACGTCCGCGGCCGCGCGCAGCCGGTCGGCCTTGGACATGCTGCGCCACGCGTTCGGATCGCGCGCAGCCAGGCGCCGCATCGTCGAGGTGATCCGCTCGTCGATGCCGCGCGCCTCGGCGTCGCTGATGTCCCGCCCGATGGCCTGCGCCACCGCCTGCCTGCACTCCACCCTCATGATCCACTCCTCAGCGCACACTCGATCGCCGCCACGAATGCGCGGCTGTCCTGTCGGTCACGGGAAGCCTCGGCCCGCACCTGGTCGATCACATCACGCGCCGCCACGGCTGGCCCGGCATCGTCCAGGCGCACGGGCAGCTCGGGCCGGGTGGCGATCACCTGCTCGGCCGGCGCCAGCGCCGAAGCGCGCGGCTGTGTTTGCGGCTCGGCAGCCCGCTGCGCCATCTCGGTGACACGCTGCAGGGCCTCGGCTGCCGCGGTGGCCATCTGCGTCACCTCAGGCGGCGCGCCGAGCTGCTGCGCCATCGCCTCGACCGACTGCCGCGCAGCGCCTGGCACGGGGACCACCGTATCGGGTTCGATGAATCGCGCGGCCACCGCCGCAGGCGCGTCGACGCCCGTGCGGGCCGGCAAGCCCTCGACCGGCGTCGGCGTCTCGATCGGCCGCACCTCGCGGGCCGCCGCCTCGACCTCCGGCCTTGCCGACTCGAACCGCGCCCGCACATCCTGTAGCACCGCCTCGGCGCGCGCCGGCTCGACGGTGGCGCGCGTCGCCTCGACCCGCTTGCCGTCTTCCAGCGCCCGCGCGGTGGCCCGCAGCTGCTCGGCGTGCGCTGCCGCTGCAGGGATGTCGCCGGGCTCGGCCAGCGTCGCCGCTCGCGTCGTCTCGTCGCGGAAGGCCACATGCGCCGCTTCGAGGTGCTCCGGGCTGTCGGCCAGCGCCGCGGCGGTAGGCTTCCGCACGCGGATCGCATGCGCGGCCGCCCCGATGGTGCCGGGGATCGCGATCGAGAGCGTCAGGCCCAGCGGGTCGGTCGGGTCGTACTGCTTGGCCAGCTCCGGGTAGTTCGCGGTTTCCAGGATGTCGCGCGTCAGCGCCTGCTCGGCCATGAAGGAACCGGGCCCGCCCAGCACTACCAGGCCAAGCGTCTGCGCAGCCGTGCGGCCCACCACCGGCAGCGCCACGCCGGCGCCCGCAGTAACGCCGCGCACCGCGCCCACCTTGGCCGCCGTCGTCTTGTCGACGCCCTTATCGCGCGCCTCGAGGTAGCCGGTGCCGCCTTCGTCGACAGCCGTGCCCGCGATGGCGCCGGGCACGCCGCCGGCCAGCGAGTAGCCCGCCACCTTGGTCAGCAGCCGCGAGCCCTGCTGCAGCACCATGCTCGCCGTCGTCGAGGCCACCGGGTCGGCGTTCCAGAACTCGACGTTCTCGCGCAGCCGCTCGTCGATCGCCTCGGTGATCTGCCGGTTCTTCTCGCGCACGCTGGGCGCGCTGGGCATGCTGCCGATGATGTTGGTCGCGACCCGGAGCGTCTGGTTCACTCCCTGCGAGAAACCTTGGTACGGCGCCTTGACCATCTCGCCGATCTGCGCCCAGGCGCTCGCCTTGGGCTTGGGCTCGGGCTCGGGGAACTGCACGCGCGCCTGCAGCGCCGCGTCGGTCTCGGAGGGGTAGAGGCCTTGCCACATGGTCAACGCCCCAGCCGCAGGCGGAACACGGCGCCGCGGGACTGCACGATGCCGCCGTCGAGCTGCAACGCATACACGCCGTCGTCGACGGGTATCAGCTTGGCCTGCGGCAAGCCGGCCGCCAGCTCCTTCGTGCCCAGCGGCCGCCCGTTGACGCTGAAGGTCTCGCCGCCGGCCAGCACCGCCAGGCGGTCGGCGTTCAGGTCGCGCATGGCCTTGGTGAACTCGCGCTCGCCCATGCCGTAGGGCAGAGGCACCTTCGAGTCGCCCCACTCGGCAAGCCCGCCGGTGGCGATGTCGATCGCCTTGCGCACGCTGTCCTGGCGCTGGTCGCGCAGCCCCAGCCAAATGCGGTGCGTCGCGTCGATCGCGGCGTCGCGCGCCTGGGGCGTCGCCCACGGCACGGCGGACAGGCGCTGTGCGATGTCCTGCATCGCGAGCTTCGACGGCTCGTCGCTTTCCTTCACGCGGCCGGCCGACACAGCGTCTCCGGCCCGCAGGATCAGCAGCGTGGGCGACTCGCCGCCCGGCGCGCGCTTGCCGGCCGCGAACATCGCCAGCGCCAGCGTGCGGTCCTTGGGCTCGATCTGCGCCGCCATCGCCCGGACCATGCCGGCGTCGGGCACCGTGCGCGCCAGCGTCTGCAGCGCCTGCTCGCGCTGCTCGATCGGCATCAGCTTCAGCACCTCCGAGAGCTGCTGCGCTTCGCTGCCCAGCAGGGGCGACACCGGGCGGCCGACGCGCGCCGCGACCGTCTGCGCCTGCTCGACGCGCGAGCCCATCTGCTGCACCAGCGCCGGCACGTCTGTGAACTGCAGCGGCTGCACCGGGCCGATCAGGCGACGGTTCGCCGCGTACACCAGCGGATCGTCCTTGAGCTGCTTGCTCGACTCGCTGGCGATGCGCTCCAGGTGCTGCATGCGCGCTTCCATCTGCGGGTTCGAGCCCTCGGCGTTGGCCTTGCTGCGCAGCGCCAGTAGCGTGGCCTGCTGCTGCTGGGGCGGCAGCTGCGCGAACCCGGCGTTCTCGCTGGCCTGCTGCAGCAGCTGCGTCAGCGCAGGCGCGTAGGCGGTGCCGGCCATCTTGCCTTGCACCTGTGCGAGGAACCTCTCGTCAGGCACCGCGCCGCTGTCGATCAGGCCCTGCGCGGCCTTGAACGCCGACTCGGCCTCGCGATCGCGGCGCGCGGCCAGAGCCTCGGCGCGGGCGATGCGGGTCTGTTCCTGGTGCAGCAGGTACTGCTTGCGCGCAAGCACCTGCTGCTCGAGCTGACCGAGCTTCGTCGGATCCAGGTCGGCGAACTCAGGCGACTTGATCGTCGTCAGCACCTTGTCGAGCGCGCCCATGTCGTCGCGCGCGGTGCGCACCAGCTCGCCGGCGACGTTAAAAGCCGCCTTCTCGCGGAAGCCCTGCGCCAGGCGCTGACGATCGTCGGCGCCCAGGCCGGCCCACGGGCCCAGCTGCTCGATCGCGGCCTGCGCGCGTTGCTTGGCCCCGTTGGGGTCGCGCAGCACCTCGCGCTCGGTGGCCTCGAGGTAGGTCATCAGGCCGGCGCGCGTGTCCTCCATGTCCTGCCGCTGCACGGCGCTGCGGATGCCGTCGCCGAGTCCGAAGGCATGCTCCTGCAGGCGCGCCGTGGCCACCTGGGCGTGCGACTGCGGCAGCAGCTTGGACCCCGAGGCGATCACCTTCGACGACTCGTCGCGCCACCGCTGATCGGCCTCGGCCTTGTCGATCTGCCGGGTGGCGATGCCCTGCACGATCTCGTCGCGCTTGGCCTTCAGCGACGACTGCACCTCGGCCACGCCGGCGATCGTCTGCGCCTGGTCGGCCTTGTCGCGCAGCTCGGCCTCGGCGCGTTCGCGCTCCTTGCGCTCGGCGTCCTCGCGACGCTGCATGTCCTCGCCGATGCGGCCGGCCACGGCCAGCACGCGGTCCTGCGCGTCGAGAATCGGCATCTCGGTGCGCAGCTGAACGCGGCCCGGCGATGCCGCGATGCGCGTGCCGAAGTTGCCGGTCGGAATGGTCGCCATCGTTCAGTCTCCCCCGCGGCCGTTGCGCAGCCACCAGTCCATCGAGTTGCCCGACACGCCAGCGGGCCGGTCGTTGGTGCCGTTGAAGCCGCGCGGGTCATAGCCGGGGCCCTTGCCGGTCTTCCAGTTCGCCTTGACGTAGCCCTGGTAAGCCGTGCCCAGCACCGTGCTGAAGGCGTTGATGTAGCCGGCGGTCTGCTCGGCCTTGCCCTGGATTCGGGTCAGCTGGCCCTCGAGGCGCAGGTCGCTGCCGCGGCGCCAGGCTTCGAGCAGCGTCTGGTGCGCGTCGTGCTCCACGTCGAGGTTGATCTGGCGCTCGACCTCCAGCGCGCTGCCTTCGCCCACCTTGACGCCGGCGCCGGCGTAGGCGGCATTGGCCGCGCCCACCTGCTCGCGGCCGGCGCGGCGCAGCATCTGCGCGAGCTGCAAGCCCTTGTCCTCCTCGACCTTGGCCAGGTAGTCGAGGTGATCGGCCTGGGTGCGGGCCAGCGCATTGGCGTACTCGCCGCGCTTGGCCTGGGTGTAGGCCTGCGACACGCCGACAGCCACGTTCACGAACGACATGGCGCTTCTCCTCAGTGCATCACGGTGAAGTCGCGCTGCAGCTCGACCTCGACCAACATCGCCCGGGCCAGCGCGTACACCTCGCGCAGCCGGGCCGCCCGGTCCTCGCCGGGCCAGAAGACGACGAAGCCGACGCTGCCGTCAGGCCACGAGACCATGCGGGCGGACTTCTCGTCGATGACGGCTTGCAGCGCATCGCCGTCGCGCACGAACTGCGACGGGATCGAAGCGTGCGCAGGAATCGGCTGCAGGTTCGCGAGCTGCGCCACCTGCTCGGCGTCGAGGGCAACGGGTAGCGCTTTGCTCATGGCGTCCGCTCCGCCACGCCCTGCAGGAAGAACCGCGCCACCGGCTCGGTCTCGCCCCTGATGCGATCCTCGATGCGCACGCCGAAGC
>CAZVNY010000074.1:0-7953 GCA_964628785.1 uncultured Thiobacillus sp. | reverse complement strand
CGCAACGACCTGAAGAAGGCCCTGGGGGTGCTGGAAGCGGTGAAGAGCGCCATCGGCGCCCAGGAAGTGCAGGGTGACGACAGGATCGCCAAGGTCTCCCTGGTGGGCGTGGGCATGCGCACCCATGCCGGCGTGGCCAGCAAGATGTTCCGCACCCTGGCGGCGGAGAACATCAACATGCAGATGATCTCCACCTCCGAGATCAAGATCTCCGTGGTGGTGGAAGACAAATACATGGAACTGGCGGTACGCGCCCTGCACCAGGCCTTCGAGCTGGACAAGGCTCCGGAAGCGAGTGGGTCCTGATCCCCCCGCCGGAGAGGGCGGGCCGGAGGCCGGGCATCTGTCTGCCCGGGCCCTGCAGCCAGCGACCAGGCGCATACCCTCCGCGCACAATCCCCTTCGGTTAAATTGATTTTGCCGCCTTGCCCGGGTATCCTTGCGCGGCTTTTTCGGCCCCGGCCGAAACACCCTGGAGACGTGGCCGAGAGGTCGAAGGCACTCCCCTGCTAAGGGAGCATGCGGGCAAAACCTGCATCGAGGGTTCGAATCCCTCCGTCTCCGCCATATATTCAGCAATATCAATATCTTACGAAAAGATATTGGTTTTGACCCACATAAAAGCCCACAACGTAACGCCTGTTGGCTAAGGGCTTGGTCGCAGTCGCAGCCCCATCACGTAGACGAAAAAAAGCCCACTCGGCGCGATGCCGAACAGGCCAAAGACCCCCATGGCACTTGGGTTCGTTAAATCTGAACGCGCGTCAAAGCCTTCGCCGCAAGCATCGGGGTGTAGAAGCTGTTGCGCACGCTGCCGATAGCCTTGTCGAACTTCGGCGCAGGTTCATGAAGTACGACGCTATCGGGCATACACCGGTAGGCTTTCGTGACGAACTTTTCGGTGGCTTCGTAACGTAGCTTCGAATGCGTGTCGGCGTTGATGCCGAGCAAAAACGACGGGCTATGAAAAATGACGGCGGCAACGTCCTTCGACGCCAGCATGGCCGAGTGCGCAGGCGTGTCAACGGGTGCGTAGCGGGTCCACCCAACAGGTGACGGTGAGTGAAGCCAAAAAATTCAGCGTGCATGCGATGTCCGTAAGGAAATCGAGCGATCAACTGCGGTTTTTAGGTTCAAGGCTGGCGTGTGACGTGCGCGGCGTGCATTCGCGTTCGGCCTGCGCTGCGCCGTCGCTGAACAGGACTTTGGCCCGGCTTTCAATGGCGGCTTTGGCCTTCTGCAAGGCTTCGACCGTGCACGCCGCCACTACGCCCACCACTATGCCCGCCGCTTCGTGGCGCTGCACTTCATTGCGGGTTGCATCGTTCAGAGGCGCGGCGACGGTTGGCTCTGCGTATGCGCAGGCTGGTCGTCAGACATGACGAAGTGTCGCCAGCCGGTACTGCCGCAACAGACCAGGTCCTTGATTTTTCTGTCTGCCGGTGCAGGCCCGGAATGTGCTTTTATTCCGGGCATGGATAAACGCCCTGGTTTTACCCTTCTGGAACTGGCCATCTTCCTGCTGGTACTGACCCTCATGCTGGGGGGGCTGCTCAAGTGGCGGACCAGTCAGGCGGCCAATGCCGATGTGGTGACATCGATGGCCCGTTGCTCCTGAAACCGCAGTTGATCGCTCTGTTTTCTTACGGACAGCGCATGATTGCCGAATTATTCGGCTTCACTCGCCGTCTCCTGTCGGGTGGACCCGCTACGCGCCCGCTGGTGCGTCCAACTGCGGTTTTTAGGTCGAAGCGGCCTCAACCCTGACTCAGGCGGATCTCAGCCGCAGCCAGGGCCTCGGGTTCGCCGCGTAGCACCAGCACATCACCCTGACGCAGCCGGGCGTTGCTTTCCGTGCTCAGACCCGATTCGCCATAGCGGCGCAGATTGATCAGGGTCACACCCAGGCCGTCCAGCTTGAGTTCAGACATGGAACGCCCTATTGCCCCAAACCCCTGGGCCAGGATGAAAGAGGACAGGACTTCCCCGCCCTCCTCCGTATCCCCGTCCGTGAGGCCACGGAAGTAGCCACGCAGGGTGCCATAGCGATCTGCCCGGGTGTGACGGATGCGTTTGAGTACCCTGGCCAGAGGCAGTCCGGCCATGAGCAGGGTCTGGGAGGCCAGCATGAGGGCACCTTCCATGACTTCGGGTACTACCTCCGCCGCCCCTTTCTGGCGCAGGAGGTCCAGATCCGTTTCGTCCAGGGTGCGCACGATCACCGGGGCATCCGGTTTCAGGCGGTGCGCAGCGGCGATGATCTGCAGGGCGGAGGGGGTGTGGGCGAAACTCACCACCACGGCCTTGGCCCGGTGCACCCCCGCGGCCATGAGCACCTCCGCCCGGGTGGCGTCACCGAACACCACGGCATCCCCGGCCTGGGCCGCCGCATGTACCCGGCGGGGGTCGTCGTCCAGGGCGATGAAGGGTACCTGTTCCATTTGCAGCATGCGGGCCAGGCTCTGGCCGCTGCGGCCATAACCACAAAGGATCACGTGCTTCTGGATGCCGAATGCCTTGGTCGCAATATCGTGTACCCCCCGGGCCTGTTCCATCCAGGCCCCACCCTCCAGGCGTCGGGCCAGGGCCAGACCGGCCAGATACAGGCCCGGCGCTGCCAGCATGGACAGCACCATGGCCGCCAGCACGGTCTGGTGCAGTTCCCGAGCGATGAGGGCCTTGTCGGCTGCCAGGCTGAGGAGCACGAAACCGAATTCCCCAGCTTGGGTCAGCCCCAGCCCCACCCGAACCACCACCGGCCAGGAATGGGTGAACAGGCCCGCCAGCAAGCCGATCACCACCCCCTTGCCCAGGATCAAGAGGAGCAGGACCCCCAGGATTTCAGCCCAGTTGCTGACCACCAGACGCAGGTCCAGCATGAGCCCGACGGAGACGAAGAACAGACCCATGAGGACGTCCCGGAAGGGGCGGATGTCCGACTCCACCTGGTAGCGGTATTCCGTCTCGGCGATCAGGGTGCCCGCGAGAAAGGCCCCCAGGGCCAGGGACAGGCCTGCTTGGTCGGTGACATAGGCCAGGCCCAGGGTCACCAGCAGCACATTGAGCATGAACAGTTCGCCAGACTTGGCCTGGGCCACCCAGTGAAACCAGGGGCGCATGAGGCGCTGCCCCAGGGCCAGAATCAGGGCCAGGGCCAGGATGGCCTTGCCCGTGGCCAGCAGCATGGCTTCGGCCATGCCGCTGCTTTGTGCCAGGGCAGGCACAAAGATGATGAGGGGCGCCACCGCCAGGTCTTGGAACAGCAAAACGCCCAGAATGAGGCGGCCGTGGTCGCTGCCCAATTCATCGCGTTCCGCCAGCAGCTTGCTGATGACGGCGGTGGAGGACATGGCCAGCACGCCTCCCAGGGCCAGACCCGCCTTCCAGGGCAGACCCGCCAGCAGGCCCAGGGCCATGAAGATGAACATGGTGAGGCTCACCTGCAGGCCGCCCAGGCCGAACACCGCCTGACGCATGCTCTTCAGCCGGGACAGGGAGAATTCCAGGCCGATGGAAAACATGAGGAAGACCACGCCGAATTCCGCCAGGCGTGCGGCGGGGGAGTCTTGCTCCATGTGAGGCAGGAAGGGGCCCAGGCCCACACCGATGAGCACATAGCCCAGCAGGGCAGGCAGGCCTGCGGCTTTTAATCCGGCCACGGCAAAGACCCCTGCAGCCAGCAGGATGAGGGTCAGCTCCAGGGTCGTGGGCATAGCGTGGGAAACTCTGAGGATGCGTTAATAGCTATACTCTCGGCCCATTATGACACCGACCAAGCCCACCCCCGAGGCGATTCTCGCCATCGCCCGCCGCACCCTGGAGATCGAGGCGGCGGCGGTGCAGCAGCTTGCCGGGCAGCTGGGGGATGATTTGCTGCGGGCCGTGGAGGCCCTGCTGGCCTGCAAGGGCCGGGTGGTGATCTCGGGCATGGGGAAATCGGGACACATCGCCGGCAAGATTGCCGCTTCCCTGGCCAGTACCGGCACCCCCGCCTTCTTCATGCATCCCGGGGAGGCCAGTCATGGTGATCTGGGCATGATCACGGCGGAGGACGTGGTCATCGCCCTGTCCAATTCCGGCGAGAGCCCGGAAATCGCCAGCATCGTGCCCCTGATCAAACGGCGTGGGGCCATCCTCATTGGCATGACCGGCAAGCCCGGCTCCACCCTGGCGCGTCAGGCGGACATCCATCTGAACGCCCATGTTGAGCAGGAAGCCTGCCCCCACAACCTGGCGCCCACCGCCAGCACCACGGCGGCCCTGGCCATGGGGGATGCCTTGATGGTGGCCACCCTGTTTGCCCGGGGCTTTACCGCCGAGGACTTTGCCCGTACCCATCCGGGAGGGGCCCTGGGCCGCCGCCTGCTGGTGCATGTGCGGGACCTGATGCATGCGGGGGAGGATCTGCCCGTGGTGCAAACCATGGCCAGTCTCAAGGACGCCATCCTGGAAATCACGCGCAAGGGTCTGGGCATGACGGCCGTGGTACAGGCCGATGGCCGTCTGGAGGGAATCTTCACCGATGGGGATCTGCGCCGTCTGCTGGATCAAGATGTGGACCTGCGCAATCTCAGTATCGGTGCGGTCATGAAACGGGATCCCCTGACCATTTCCCAGGATGTGCTGGCGGTGGAAGCGGCCCGGGTCATGGAGCAAACGAAAGTGAACGGCCTGCTGGTGGTGGATGGCGCAGGTCAACTCATCGGGGCCTTGAATATGCATGACCTCTTGCACGCGGGGGTATTGTGAGTGCCGGTGATTTTTCCCTGGAGACCAGGGCCCGGGCCGTACGTATGCTGGTGTTCGACATCGATGGTGTGCTCACCGACGGCAGTCTGTTCTACGGTGACGATGGTCAGGAATACAAGGCCTTCAACTCCCGCGATGGCCACGGCATCAAGATGTTGCGTGACACCGGGGTTGCAGTGGGCATCATCACCGGGCGCAGCTCCCAGGTGGTGCTGCACCGGGCACACAACCTGGGCATCACCCGCATCTTCCAGGGTGCCCACGACAAGCTGACTGCATTTACGACGTTGCTCCGGCAACAGGAACTGGCCCCGGAACATATCGCCTACATGGGGGATGACATCGTCGATCTGCCGGTGTTGCGCCGCTGCGGTCTGGCCATCACCGTGCCGGATGCCCCGGATGAGGTGAAGGCCCGCTGTCACCTGGTGACCCGGGCCGCTGCCGGACGCGGGGCCGCCCGGGAGGTGTGCGAGATGCTCATGCGGGCCCAGGATACCTGGGCGGCCCAGTTGGCCCTCTATGATCGCTGAGACGGTATGACCGGGGGCCATCATGTGCATTGGCCACCCCTGGTCCTGGCCGGGCTGCTGGCCCTGTTGGCCTTCTGGCTCAACCAGCTGACCCGCCAGCCGGTCCTGGAGGACAATGCCGGCTTCGAGCATGAACCGGACACCATCATCGAGAATTTCAATGCCCTGGCCTTCGATGTGCACGGTCAGCCTATCCACGCCCTGCGGGCCAGCCGCCTGGTGCATTACATGGATGACGACACCACCGAATTGCTGGCGCCGCTTTTCAGTATCATGGACAAGGCCGAGGTACGTACCGAGACCCGGGCCAAACGCGGCATGGTGTCCAGCAACGGCCAGCATGTGCATTTCCTGGGGGATGTACATCTCGTCCGCCGGGTACCGGACAAGCAGGCCATCACCCTGGAAACGGAATATCTATGGATCACACCGGATGCAGGCATCATGCAAACCGACAAGCCGGTTACCCTGAAACAGGGCCGGGCCCTGATCAAGGCAGGTCAGCTCATGATCGATGATCGACGCAAGGAACTTACCCTGTCCGGGGGAGTGCATGCCCACTATGAATAGGATGATTGTCAAACTGCTGCTGCCCGCTCTGGGCGTACTGCTGCTCCACGTTGGCGGGGCCCGGGCGGAAAAGGCCGATCGGCACAAACCCATCAACGTGGAGGCCGACAGTGCCAGGATGGACGACGTAAAAAAGGTGGCGATCTACGAAGGACACGTGGTAATGACCCAGGGGACCCTGCTCATCGAAGCCGATCGCATCGAGGTGCGCCAGGAGAGCAAGGGGATGGTTTCCGGCCAAGCCACGGGTAATCCGGTCTATTTTCGCCAGAAGCTGGATGCCAGTGATGAGTTTGCCGAGGGCTGGGCCCAGCGCATCGAGTACGACGGCCAGGGTGAAACCATCAAGCTCATGGGTCAGGCCCGCTTGAAGCGGGGGATCGACGAACTGCGCGGCAATCTCATCACCTATGACAGCACGAAGGAGTTCTTCCAGGCCCAGGGTGGGAGCGCGGGTACACCGGGGCGGGTGCGTGCCGTGATTCGTCCGCGTACCCAGAACCAGCCATAAATGTGACCGCAGACAAGCCGGCAACAGAAAACGTGGTCGATGCCGATACAGGGGGCATGAGTACCCCCACCGCCACCCTCATCGCAGAAAACCTGGCCAAGCGTTACAAGACGCGCAAGGTGGTCGCGGATGCCTCCTTCCGGGTGGGAAGCGGCGAGGTGGTGGGCTTGTTGGGTCCCAATGGCGCGGGCAAGACCACCTGTTTCTACATGGTGGTGGGGCTGATCCGGGCCGATGCCGGTCGCATCCTGCTGGAGCAGGAGGGGCGTTCCGCCAACCTGACCAGGCTGCCGGTTTACAAGCGTGCCCGTCTGGGGCTGTCCTATCTGCCCCAGGAGCCCTCCATCTTCCGGCGCCTGTCCGTGGCGGACAACGTTGCCGCCATGCTGGAATTGAAGGGCTACCGGGGAGAGGAGCTGGATAGCCGCTTGGAGGTCCTGCTGGAGGACCTGCATATCAGCCATCTGCGGGACGCCCCCGCCACGGCCCTGTCCGGGGGGGAGCGGCGCCGGGTGGAGATCGCCCGGGCCCTGGCCACCGCCCCCCGTTTCGTGCTCCTGGACGAACCCTTTGCCGGCATCGATCCCATTTCCGTCATCGACATCCAGAAGATCGTGGGTTTTCTCACCGAACGAGGCATCGGCGTGCTCATTACCGATCACAACGTGCGCGAGACCCTGGGCATCTGCCACCGGGCCTATATCCTCAACGAGGGTCAGGTCATGGCGGCGGGGACGCCGGACGAGATCATTTACAATGAGCGTGTTCGCAAGGTCTATCTTGGAGAGCATTTCAAGCTCTAGGGCCCCTACGACAGCTGCACGATGAAGCAGAGCCTGCAACTCAAGCTGCACCAGCAGCTCACCCTCACCCCGCAACTGCAACAGTCCATACGGCTCCTGCAGCTCTCTACCTTGGAGCTGGGCCAGGAGATCTCCCAGATGTTGCAGGAAAATCCCATGCTGGAACGCATGGATGGCGGTGATGCCTACGAGTCGGAGGCGGATGCCGGCAACCGGGAGCAGAGCGAGATCTATGACGAGATGGCCTGGGGGGATCGCTCCATCTACGCGTCCCACAGCAGCCATGACGATGAGGACGAGGACCGCGGTTTCCAGCATGCCGACAGCCAGCAGGATAGCCTGCAGCAACATCTCCTGAATCAACTCAGCCTGACCCCCCTGGGCGAGCGGGACCGACAACTGGTCGGCCTGCTCATCGAGGCGCTGGACGACGACGGTTATCTGGGCAGTAGTCTGGAGGAGATCGCGGAACTGCTGGGCGAATTGCCTCTGGGAGACTTGGCCATCGACCCCCAGGAGCTGGCCACGGCCCTGAAGCTGTTGCAAAGCTTCGAGCCCGCCGGCGTAGGCGCCCGGGATCTGGGCGAATGTCTGTTGCTGCAGCTCAACGGCCTGCCGGCGGATACCCCCTATATGGCCGAGGCCAAGACCCTGGTGCAGGAGCATCTGACCCTGCTGGCCGAGCGCGAATATGGCAAGCTCAAGAAACTCCTGGGCCTGTCAGACCCCCAGTTCAGCCAGGTGCGCCAGCTCATCACCTCCATGAACCCCCGGCCGGGGGCCCACT
>CAZVNY010000073.1:0-7976 GCA_964628785.1 uncultured Thiobacillus sp. | reverse complement strand
GGGCCGGGAGAAGCTCATGGCTGCCCGCAACCAGATGCTGGGTCTGGCCTCCCAGGATCCGCGCCTCATGGGGGTACGCCCCGAAGCCAAGGAAGATGCCGCCCAACTGCTGCTGGAAATCGACCGCGTCAAGGCCAGCAGCCTGGGCATCAACCTGGCCGAGTTGAACCAGACCATGGCCGTGGCCCTGGGCTCCGCCTACGTCAACGACTTCATCCGGGATGGGCGGGTGCTGCGCGTGGTGATGCAGGTGGATGCCCCCGCCCGGGCCACGCCGGACAGCCTCCTGTCCCTGCGGGTGCGCACGGGGCATGGCACCATGGTGCCCCTGTCGGAGATCGCCAGCACCCGCTGGATCATCGGTTCCCCCAAGCTCGACCGCTACAACGGCGTGCCCGCGGTGAAGATCACCGGCAACCCGGCCCCGGGCTTCAGTACGGGTGATGCCGTGCAGGCCATGGAAGAGCTGGCCACCAGGCTGCCCCCGGGCTTCGGCTATGAGTGGTCCGCCACCTCCTATGAAGAAAAGCTCTCCGGCGCCCAGGCCCCCATCCTCTTTGCCCTGTCCATCGTGGTGGTGTTCCTGTGCCTGGCGGCCCTGTACGAAAGCTGGAGTGTGCCGCTCTCCGTGCTGCTGGTGGTCCCCCTGGGGGTATTCGGCGCCGTGGTGGCCACCAACCTGCGGGACCTGCCCAATGACGTCTACTTCAAGGTGGGCTTCATCGCCATCATCGGCCTGTCCTCCAAGAACGCCATCCTCATCGTGGAGTTCGCCCGCCAGCTGGAGGCCCAGGGCAAATCCACCCTGGAGGCGGTGGTGGCGGCCTGCCGCATGCGTTTCCGCCCCATCGTCATGACCTCCTTCGCCTTCCTCTTCGGCGTCCTGCCCCTGGCCATCTCCACGGGGGCCGGTGCCTCCAGCCGCCATGCCATCGGCACCGGCGTCATGGGGGGCATGATCGCCGCCACGATGTTGGGGGTCTTCCTCATTCCCATCCTCTACCTGCTGGTGCGCCGCCTGTTCCCGGGGCCCGTCAAATACCACGGTGCCGCGCTGCAAGGAGACGAGCATGCATAACATCCATTCCCGGCTCACCCCGGTCATCCTGTCCCTGGCCGTCCTCGGCCTCGGTGGCTGCGTCAACGTCCCGGCCCTGAAACAGGCCAGCCTGGACCTGCCCGAGACCTGGAGCGGTACGACCCGAGGCGAAGAAGCTCAAGCCAGCCTGCCGGCGGCGGATTGGTGGAAGGCCTTCAATGATCCCCAGCTGGATGCCCTCATCCAGGAGGCCCGGGCCCACAACAGCAACCTGCGCATGGCCGCTGCCCGCATCCAGGAGGCGCGGGCCAATCTGGGCATGACCCAGGCCGACCAGGGCTTCCAGCTGCAGGGTACGGCGGACGCAAAGCGCAGCCGGCGCAGCCAGAAGGGCAGCATGCCGGTGCCGGGCAACCCGGTGAGCAACAGCTTCCAGGTGCAGCTGCAGGCGGCCTACGAAGTGGATCTGTGGGGCCGTCTGCGGGAGGCCACCGAGGCCGCCCGGGCCGACCTGCTGGCCAGCGAATACGCCCGGGAGGTGATCCAGGTCACTCTCGCCGCGGACGTGGCCCAGGCCTACTTCAACCTGCGTGCCCTGGATGCCCAGCTGGCCCTGGTGGAGCAGACCCTGGGCAACCGCCAGGCCGCCGTGGACCTGCAAAGGCTGCGCCTGGATGCCGGCGTTTCCTCGGAACTGGACATGCGCCAGGCCCAGGCGGAACTGGCGGCCCTGGAGGCAAGCCGGGCCCAGCTGGTACAGGCCATGGGCCAGCAGGAACTGGCCCTGGCCATCCTGGTGGGGCGCAGCCCCCGGGCCCTGATGCAGGAAGAGCTGGCCCGGGGCCGCAGCCTGCAGGCCCTCCAGGCCCTGGTGGCACCCCCCGGCGTGCCGGCGGACCTGCCCTCGGAGCTGCTCAACCGGCGTCCGGATCTGCGCCAGGCGGAACAACAGCTGCGGGCTGCCCATGCCCGCATCCGGGAGGCCAAGGCCGCGGTATATCCGGACCTGCTCCTCTCCGCCTACCTGGGTTCGGAGAGCAAGGCCCTCTCCAATCTGTTCTCCGGGCCCGCCGCTATCTGGGGTCTGGGGGCCGGCATCGTGCAGAGCATCCTCAACGGCGGCCGCACCCAGTTCGCCCTGGACATCCGGGATGCGCAACAGGCCCAGGCCCTCATCAACTATGAGGAGACGGCCCGCCAGGCCTTCCGGGAAGTGCTGGATGCCCTCATCGTGCACCGCCAGTCCCGAGAGCAGGCCGAGGCGGAGGACCGCCGCAGCGAGGCCCTGGGCAGTGCCCTGAACATTGCCGAGCTGCGCTACCGCAATGGCCTGACCAATTACCTGACGGTGCTGGATGCCCAGCGTAACCTGCTGCAGGCGGACCTCAACCGTATCGACGCCCGCCGCGCCCAGCTGGTGGCGGCAGCAGGCCTGGCCAAGGCCCTGGGCGGTGGCTGGCAGGATACCCGGGAGCGGCCGGCAGCGCAGCAGACGGCCAGCGCGGAAGACTCCCCAGCCGTTTCCCAGACTGCGAGCAATTGAGGCCACGGGACGGACCGATCCGTCCCGCCCCGGGTGGAGCCACGCCAACGTCCATGGCGATTTACCACTCCGCAACATGAAACGGCGGATCGCCTTGAAGGGTTCCCTCCCCCCTCCTTCCGCACGCGGCGGAGGAGACAACGTGGGGGCAAAGAGGCAGAAAAAATCTCGCTACGTGCGAGTTTCACGCTGATCATGCCGGATGCTGCATTTGTCTTGATCCGGTCAAGCCTCTATCCTGAGCAACTTTAATCGCCCCTTTCCCCATGTCCATTTCCATCAAGAACCCGGAAGAAATCGAAAAAATGCGCCTGGCCTGCCGTCTGGCCGCCGAGGTGCTGGACTACATCACGCCCTTCGTGAAGCCCGGGGTGACCACGGGGAAGCTGGACAAGCTGTGTCATGACTACATGGTGGACGTGCAGGGCTGCATCCCTGCCCCGCTGAACTACGCCCCCAATGGCCACAAGCCCTATCCCAAGTCCATCTGCACCTCCGTGAACCACCAGATCTGCCACGGCGTACCCGGAGAAAAGGTGCTCAAGTCCGGGGACGTGGTGAACCTGGACATCACCACCATCAAGGACGGCTGGCACGGGGATACCTCGCGCATGTTCTACGTGGGCGAACCCTCCATCCAGGCCCGGCGCCTCACCGAAGTGACCTACGAATGCATGTGGAAGGGTATTTCCGTGGTCAGGGCCGGCGCCCACCTGGGGGACATCGGGGCCATCATCCAACAGCATGCCGAAGCCAATGGCTTTTCCGTGGTGCGGGAATTCTGCGGCCATGGCATTGGCACCCACTTCCATGAGGAGCCCCAGGTGCTGCATTACGGCAAGGCCGGCACCGGCCCCGTGCTGGATGCGGGCATGATCTTCACCATCGAGCCCATGATCAATGCAGGCAAGCGAGACATCCGGGTGCTGGGGGATGGCTGGACCGTGGTGACCAAGGATCACAGCCTGTCCGCCCAGTGGGAGCACACCGTCCTGGTCACCCCAGCGGGTTACGAAGTCCTCACCCTGTCCGCGGGCGCACCCCCGCCCCCCGCCTTCATCCAGGCCTGAACATGCAGTCCGGGGCGCTGGCGGCCTGGCGGGCACGACTCGCGGCCGGCCGGGCCGAACTCATCACCGCCTATCTGCAACGCCCCCATGCCACCAACCTGCTGGCCGGGCTGAGCCGGCTGGTGGATGGACTGCTGGCGGAGATCTGGAGCGCCCACAACCTGCCCGAACATGCCGCCCTGGTGGCCGTGGGGGGCTATGGCCGGGGCGAGCTCTATCCCCATTCCGACGTGGACCTGCTGCTGCTTCTGGACGAGAGCGTGCCGGCGAAAGAACTGGCCCACTTCGAGCCCCTGATCAGCCTGCTCTGGGACGTGGGCCTGCCCATCGGCCACAGCGTGCGCACCCTGGAACAATGCCGCATCGAGGCCGGCAAGGACCTGAGCGTGCAGACCAATCTGCTCGAGGCCCGCTGGCTGGCGGGTGATACCCGCCTGTACCAGCGCCTGGTCCAGGAACAGGAGGCCTGGCTGGAGCCGCGGGCCTTTTTCGAGGCCAAGCTGCTGGAGCAAAGCGACCGCCATGTGCGTCAGTCCGACATGGCCCTGCTGCTGGAGCCCAACCTGAAGGAAAGCCCCGGGGGCCTGCGGGATCTGCACACCCTGTTGTGGGTGAGCCAGGCCGCCGGCCTGGGCAAGCGTCTGGCGGACCTGACCCGATCCGGCCTGCTGCATCGGGGCGAAGGCCGTCCCCTGAGTCGTCAGCTGGATTTCCTCGCACATCTGCGCATCCGCCTGCATTTGACGGCGAGGCGCCGGGAAGACCGCCTGTTGTTCGAATTCCAGGAGACCATGGCAAAGGACCTGGGGGTAAGCCCCCACCCCGCCCGCCGGGCCTCGGAGCGCATGATGCAGCGCTATTACCGGGCGGCACGACACATCCGCCTGATCAATGAACTGGTCCTGGGGGAGTTGCGCAACCGCCTGCACGGCGCCCCGCCTGCACGGCCCCTGCCCCAGAGCAGCCACTTCCGCGCCGTGGGCCCCTTATTGGACGCAGACGAAGCCCTGTTCGCCCAGCAGCCGGAGCAGGTGCTGGAGACCTTTCTCGTGCTGGCCCGGGAAGAAGACCTGCAGGGTTGCACGCCCCGCTTGCTGCGGGCCCTGTGGCGGGCTGGGCGCCTCATCGATGCCCGCTTCCGCAAGGATCCGGAAAACCATCACCGCTTTCTCACCCTGCTGGCGGCCCCCCGGGGGGTGACCCACGGCCTGCGCCTGATGCACCGCCTGGGTCTGCTGGGGCGCTACATCCCCCTGCTTGGCCGCATCACCGGGCAGATGCAGCACGACCTGTTCCATATCTACCCGGTGGACGAGCACACCCTCATGGTGGTGAGCAACCTGCGCCGCCTGGCCCTGAGCAAGTACGCCCACGAATACCCCCTGGCCCATCGCCTCATGCTGGACTGTCCCCGCCAGGACCTGCTCCTGCTGGCGGCCCTGTTCCACGACATCGCCAAGGGCCGGGGGGGAGACCATTCCCAGCTGGGTGCCGCGGATGCCCGACGTTTCTGCCTCAGTCAGGGCCTGGCCCGGGAAGAGGCCGAGCACGTGGCCTGGCTGGTGGCCGAACACCTGAGCCTGTCCAATACCGCACAAAAACAGGACCTGTCCGAGCCCACGGTCATCCAGGGCTTTGCCCGGCGTTGCGGCAGCCTGGAGCGGCTCACGGCCCTCTATCTGCTCACCCATGCGGATATCCGCGGCACCAGCCCCAAGGTCTGGAATGCCTGGAAGGACCAGCTCACCCAGCAGCTCTATCTGGCCGCCCGCCAGGTCCTGGAAGGCGACACGGTGCAGCCGGACCGGGTGGACCGCAAAAAGGAGGACGCCCGGGCGGAAATGCGTCTGCACGGCTTCATGCCCGGGGCGGAAGAGGCCTTGTGGAAACGCCTGGACGAGGTGTACTTCATGCGCCTGAGCAGTTCGGACATCGCCTGGCAGACCCGGGTCCTGCTCCCCCTCCTGGCCCAGCGCCGCGTCATCGCCCGCACCCGTCTGGCCCCCGTGGGGGAAGGCATCGAGGTCCTGGTCTATGCCCCGGACATCAAGGCCCTGTTCGCCCGCATCTGTGCCTTTTTCGCGCGCCAGGGCTATTCCATCCTGTCGGCCCGCATCCACACCACCCTGGACGGCTACGCCCTGGATACCTTCTATGCCGTGGACCCCGACCAGGATCCGGCAGGCTATCGGGACGTCATGAATTACATCGAACACGAGCTGGAAGAAGAACTGGAGCAGGCCCTGGCCCAGCCGGACAAGCCCCTGCGTGTGCCCACCGGCCGCCTGCCCCGGCAACTGCGGGCCTTTCCCCTGGTGCCCACGGTGAGCCTGGAGCGCAGCGAATATGGCCGGGATTTCCTGCTCTCCTTCACCGCCGGAGACCGCCCCGGCCTGCTGGCCCGGGTGGCGGAGCTGCTGTGCAGGCACGAGGTCAACGTCAGCAGCGCCCGCATCAACACCCTGGGCAACCGGGCGGAAGACGTCTTCGTCCTGCAGGGCGAGACCCTGGAAGACCCCAACAGCCGCCTGGCCCTGGAACAGGCCCTGCTGGACATCCTGCGCCTGTAGAGTCCGGGTCTTTTTAACGTGAAATCCGCGTAGCGGCTTCTTGACGCTCCCCTTGTATCTTCTAATTTCGATGTTTTGGCAAAAGAGTTTGGACAGTTATCCACAGCCCGTTGCCCCTCTGGGAACGAAGCCCGTGGGAGAGCCTTTGGCGTGGGCGACTGGCCGTCTATTGAAAGCCCGAACAGTTGCTGGCTGGCTGTGTAGTGCGCAAGCTTCCACAGACCTCGAATTTGCAAGGATGGGATATGACAGACGTTTCTGAACTGATTTTTGTGGGCATCGATGTCTCCAAGGCCACGCTGGAAGTGGCGCTCGATGATAGAGCCAAGACGCAGCCCCTGGGCAACGACGAGGCTGGTTTGAAGGCCCTGTTGGCCAAGCTCGACTCGGTGCGTGATCGCATTGCGGTGGTGCTGCTGGAGGCTACCGGTGGCCTGGAGCGGCCTGCTGCGGCGGCGCTGTGTGCACACGGCTTTGCAGTCATGGTGGTGAATCCGCGTCAGGCGCATGACTTTGCCAAAGCCATGGGCCACCTGTCCAAGACTGACAGCATCGATGCCAAAGTGCTTTCGCACCTTGCCCGCACGCTGCACGCCAGCGACAAGCGCGAGCGGCTTCTTTACAAGCTGTCCACGCCCGAGCAGGAACTGCTGATGGCCATGGTCACGCGGCGCAGTCAGTTGGTGGGCATGCGTGTGGCCGAGAGCAATCGGCTCCAAACCAGCCACGTGTCCCAGCGCAAAGGCATCCGCCAGCTCCTGAAGATGCTCGATCGCCAGATCCAGCAGATCGACGACGATGTCGGGCATCACCTCAAGGAACATTTCAAGGCCAAATTGGCGCTGCTCAAAGGGCTCAAGGGCGTGGGACCTGGCACCCAAATGATGCTGATGGCGGCGCTGCCCGAGCTGGGACAGCTCAGCCAGAGGGAGATCGCCAAGCTGGTGGGCGTCGCTCCGCTGGCCTGCGACAGCGGCAAGTTCAAGGGCAAGCGCAGAACCTGGGGCGCGCGCGCGCTCGTGCGATCGGCCTTGTACATGGCCACGCTGAGCGCCTCGCGCTACGACCCGGTGATTAAGGCCTTCTACCAGCGGCTGTTGGCTGCAGGCAAGGCCAAGAAGGTGGCGCTAACCGCCTGCATGCACAAGCTGCTGACCATCATCAACGCCGTGATCAAATCCGAAAAGCCTTGGTCAGCTACTTATCAACAGGAGGTTCGTGTGTGAAAACCGCTTGACTTCGAACACAGTTGCTCCCCCGCAGGCGGGGGGGGGAACGGGCATGGCTTTCATTTTTTGGGGCGTCTATTAAAAGTCATGCCCGTTAGTCCGCCATCGCCTCCTGCTCCAAGCGGTAGAGCCAGGCCAGCAGCTCCGCCACGGCAACGTAGAGCTCCGGGGGGATACGTTCATCCAGGTCCACCTGCATGAGCAGGGAGACCAGCTCGGGGGATTCGTGCACATACACCCCGGCCTCCCGGGCCCGGGCGATGATCTCCTCCGCCAGCAGGCCCCGCCCCTTGGCCACCACCTGGGGGCCCCCGTTGCCCGCCGCATAGTGCAGGGCCACCGCGGCCTGACGCCGATCCGGGGCTTGCTCGTCCTGGGGATCCACCTGGACCATCAGGCCGCCTCGTCGAGCACGCTCAGGTTCACGGCCCGCAGCCCCGCCGCTTCCAGGCCCTGCTGCAGGGCCGGCAGGGCCTCCTGCAGAGTGGCCATCACCCTGGGTTCACGCACCCGCAGCTGCAGGTC
>CAZVNY010000072.1:0-8048 GCA_964628785.1 uncultured Thiobacillus sp. | reverse complement strand
CTGAGCTACGGGCGGGACGACGCCATGGAGATGCAGCGCCTGCTGGCCACTCCGGAAGCCAGGCCCAAGGCCAAGGAAGTCTCCGTGGAGACCCAGGCCCGGGAGGAAGCCCAACGTCTGCAACTGGCGGTACAGCAATGGTTTGCGGACGGAGGCAGGGACGAGGTGGCCAAGGCCCGACTCAAGACCGAGCTGTCCGCCTTCAAGCGGGATGCAGAGCTGGTGGGGAACACCGGCTTGCGAATCCAGGCCGATACCCTCCTGCAGGCCCTGGAAGGCGGTGCGGAGCAACAGGCTGCCGTTGGCCGGGCGGCAACGGAGAGCAAGGCCACGGTCAGCGCAGAAACCCAGCGTCTGGCTGCCGCCTCCAGCGAAGTGGTGGACCGGGAATTGCTGGACACCTACATTGAGGAAGCGAATGACGTCCTCGCCGCCATTGCCGTACAAGTTTCCCGCCTGCACGTAAGCCCCTACGACAACGCGGCCTTCAGCGTGGTGCGGCGGGGCTTTCACACCCTCAAGGGTAGCGGCCGCATGGTGGGACTGACGGAATTGGCGGAGCCGGCCTGGGAAATCGAACAGACCCTGAACCAGTGGCTGCGGGACGAGCGTACACCCACGGCGGAGTTGTTGACCTTCCTGGAAGAGGCCGGCAACAACTTTCAGACCTGGGTCACGGCCCTGGAGGAACAGGGCCAGGCCAGGGTGGAGGCAGGCGGGCTCGTCGCCGCCGCTCGACACCTGCGTGGCGAAGGCTCGGCTCCGGAGGACTCGCCCCCAAAGCCTGATGCCGGTGTGTCGGCGGCCGGGGCCGCGACCGCCGGCACCAATCCCTCCCCCGAGCAGACGGAAAATCCGGATAGCGTGGATGTGGATGATCACATCCTGCCGGCAGAACTCTTCCACATCTTCATCAGCGAGGCAGCCCAGCGCCTGCAGGACATGGCCATCGCCCTGGCGGAAATGGCCCGGGTCCATCGACCTGCCGCCTGGGAAGCCTTCATCCGGGCCGCCCATACCCTGGCGGGTATTTCCCGCACCACGGGTTTCACCACCCTGGCCCAGGCAGCCCATGCCGTGGAACGCTGGGGCGGTGCCTGGCCCGACAAAACCATGGTCCTGCCCGGCACCGTGGTCACCGGTCTGGAAGATGTCATCCGGCACCTGGGACGAGGCTTCGAGACCATCCAGGCCCGTCACCTGCCAGCGCCTCTGGACGAAGTGGAGCAGATACTTGCAGGTTTGACGGCCCTGGGGGAAGCGGAAGCAACCCCGGCCACGAAGTCCATACCAGCGTCCCCGCCCCCTGTCCCAGCACCCCATACGCCCCAGGACAGACCGGACCCCGACCTGTTGCCCATCTTCCTGGAAGAGGCAGACGATCTCCTGCCCCGCATAGGCGAAGCCCTGCGAGGTCTGCGCACGCAACCCGCAGACGTGGAACAGCAGAACGAACTCAAGCGGGTGTTGCATACCCTCAAGGGGTCTGCGCGCATGGCCGGGGCCATGGTTCTGGGAGAGACGGTCCACGACCTGGAAACCCGGGTAAGCGAACCGGATGCGATCAACGCCGACCGCCTGGATCACCTGGAAGAGGTCTACGACCGGATCCACGCCCTGGTGGATGGTCTCAGGACCGGCACATTTGGGAATGTAACGCTCAGTACGGAAGACCTGCCTGGCGAGCCTCCAGAGGTGACAGCGGCTGTCCCCGTGGATCTGGCCGCCGAAGAAGCCCAACTGGAACGGGAAGTGGCGGCGGCCCTGGAGCACATTGCCGCTCCTGCTGCTCCTGCCTCTGTCACTCCAGCACCCACACCCCCATCAAGCACCGCCCGGGATGATCTGGATGCCCAGCTCCTGCCCATCTTCCTGGAAGAGGCGGTGGAGCTCATGCCCCGCATCGGCGAAGGCCTGCGTACCTGGCGGACCCAGCCAGACCAGGTGGGTGCCGGCGAGGCCCTGAAGCGAGCATTGCACACCCTCAAGGGTTCTGCCCGCATGGCCGGGGCCATGGTCCTGGGCGAGCGCGTGCACGGCATGGAAAACCGGGTGGTGGAACAGGGGGATGTGGCACCTGCCAACGAAGTGCTGGAACAACTGGAAGCCAGCTACGACCAGCTCCAGGAGATGCTGGACGCCCTCAAGGTCCAGGCCGGCATGCTCCCCCAGGGCCCGATCACTACAGAGACAGGCAGCCCCACGACAACACCGGAAGCCGAGGCACCAGCCCCCGACACGCCGCAATCCTCCCCAGCTGCGCCCGAGCATGGGCCAGGTATGCCGGCCGTAACCGCTGCCGCCCCGACCACACTCGGAGAAGAGGTGCGCTGGCGCCAGACCCTGCGCCTCAAGGCCGACGTCCTGGACACCCTGCTCAACGAGGCGGGGGAGGTCTCCATCGCCCGGGCCCGCATCGAAAACGTGCTCAAGGGCTACAAACAGACCGCCCAGGAACTGGCCACCAACGTGGACCGCCTGCGTGCCCAGCTGCGGGAACTGGAAATCCAGGCCGAGAGCCAGATGCGCTCCCGTCTGTCCCAGATGGACGAGAGCCACTTCGATCCCCTGGAGTTCGACCGTTTTTCCCGCCTGCAGGAACTCACACGCCAGCTGGCGGAAAGCGTGAACGACGTCTCCACCGCTCAGGACAACCTGCTGGCGGGCCTGACCGAAGCGGACAATGCTCTGATCCACCAATCCCGCATGGCGCGTACCCTGCAGCAGGAGCTCATGCGCATGCGCATGGTGCCGCTGAATACCCTGGCCGAGCGCCTGTACCGCATCGTGCGTCAGTCCGCCAAGGAAACGGGACGCCGTGCCCAGCTGGAGCTGGAAGGGGGTCAGACCGAACTGGATCGTGCCATGCTGGACAAGGTGGCGGCCTCTCTGGAACACCTGGTGCGCAACGCCGTGGCCCACGGCGTGGAGGCCCCTTCGGTACGACTGGCGGCGAACAAGCCGGAATACGGGGAAATCCACCTGTCCGCCCGCCAGGAAGGCAACGAGATCGTCATCAGCCTGGCGGATGACGGCGCCGGTGTGGATAGCGAAGCGGTACGCAAGCGGGCCATCAGCCTGGGCTGGCTGCAACCCGACGCGGACATCGGTCCGGAACAGGTGGAGGCCTTCCTGTTTCGCTCCGGCTTCTCCACGGCCCCGGCGGTCACCGAACTGGCAGGCCGGGGGGTGGGTCTGGACGTCGTGAAAAACGAGATTGCCGGTATCGGCGGACGTGTGCGCATGCACAGCGAACCCGGTCGGGGTACCCGTTTCACCCTCCGCCTGCCCCTGACCCTGGCCCTGACCCAGGTGGTGCTGGCCCGAGCCGGCGACCAGACCTGGGCCTTACCCGCCAACCTGGTGACCCTGATCCGGGAGGTACGCGTGGAACAGATGCATGCCCTGCACGAACAGGGTTACCTGGACCTGGGCGGCGAAATCTTCCCCCTGCGCACCCTGGCCGAACTGGTGGACTGCAAACCCCAGCCCGCGGAAGGCCGGCTGCGCACCGTGTTGCTGCTCCAGGCCGGCAACACCCGTCTGGCCCTGCGGGTGGACACCCTGGAGGGCAACTTCGAAGCGGTGGTGAAACCCATCGGCCCCCAGATCGCCCGTCTCAGCGGCATCAGCGGTGCCACGGTACTGGGTGATGGTCGTGTGGCCCTGATCCTCAACCCCTTCCTGCTGGCAGAGCGGGCACCTCCGCTGGCCTACGAGGAAGAGAGCTCTGATCTGGACAAAGCCCCCCTGGTCATGGTGGTGGACGATTCCCTCACCGTGCGCAAGATCACCAGCCGCCTGTTGGAGCGGGCGGGTTATCGCGTCGCCACCGCCAAGGACGGGGTTGAGGCCCTGGAGGCACTGGAAGAGGAAATCCCGGCCATCATGCTGCTGGACATCGAAATGCCCCGCATGGACGGTTTCGAGGTCACCCAGCACATGCGCAACAACCCCAGACTGCGTGCCGTGCCCATCATCATGATCACATCCCGCACCGCCGACAAACACCGGGAGCATGCCCGGGAACTGGGGGTGGATGTCTATCTGGGCAAGCCCTACCAGGAAGAGGAATTGCTGGCAGAGATCACCCGCCTGCTCGACCTGCGGGTGGTGGCCTGAGGTCCACCCCCAGGGGAGTACAGGGGGCGGTGCCTCAGGGCACCGTCCAGTTCACCAGACCGGTATAGGCGGTGAGCAGCACCACCACGCCAAAGATGAGGCGGTAGATCACGAAGGGGGTGAAGCTGTGGCTGGCCACGTAACGGATGAACACCCGTACCGCCAGGGCAGCACTGAAAAAGGCCGCCACGAAACCGATGGCAAACATGGGCAGGTCGGACCAGGACAACAGGTCCCGATGCTTCACCAGATCGTACAGGGTGGCCATGCCCAGAGTGGGTACGGCCAGGAAGAAGGAAAACTCGGCCGCCGCCTTGCGGGACAGGCCCATCAACAGGCCACCGATGATGGTGGCCCCTGAGCGGGAAGTACCCGGAATCAGGGCGAAACACTGGGCAAAGCCCAGCTTGATGGCGTCCTGCCAGCCCAGGTCGTCCACCTCCTGGACCCGGATCACGTGCTTGCGTTTCTCCGCCCAGAAGATCACCAGGCCACCGATGATGAAGGCCATGGCCACGGGCACGGGGGCAAAGAGATTGGCCTTGATGACCTTGCCGAAGAGCAGGCCCAGTATGGCGATGGGCAGAAAGGCCAGGAACAGGTTGAGGATGAAACGGCGGGCCTGGGGGTCGTGGGGCAGGCCCCGGGCCACGGCACCGAACTTGGCCCGGTAATCCCACACCACCGCCAGGATGGCCCCGGTCTGGATGGCCACCTCGAACACCTTGCCCTTTTCGTCATTGAAACCCAGCAGATCCCCCGCCAGGATCAGGTGGCCGGTGCTGGATATGGGCAGGAATTCGGTCAGACCCTCGACGATGCCGAGAATGAGGGCCTTGAACAGGAGCATGAGATCCACGGGACTGTCTTCGCTGATGCCAAATGATGGATTCTAACAGCTCCGGGAGTGGCTCTTTTCAGGGGCGGGTCAGGGACTCCAGGCGAGCGAGCCAGGCCAGGGCCGCTTCCCGGCTGTCACCGCACATTTCCTGGGAAGGCTGCAGGCCCACGCAAAAGGCCGGCCGTTGGGCCTGGGCAAACAGACTGCAGCGGTTTTCCGCATCCAGATGCACACAGCGCACCCCGGCCGGCTTGCCCCCGGGCATGCTGGGCAAGGGACTGGTGATGGACGGGGCGATGCAACAGGCACCGCACCCGGGACGGCAGTCCATCAGGACTTCGGCAGACTACGGCCCCGCCACAGCAGATAGAGCACGGGGATGACGAACATGGAGAGCAAGGGCGCACTGAGCATGCCCCCCACCATGGGGGCGGCGATACGCTGCATGACCTCACTGCCGGTGCCCGTACCCAGCATGATGGGCAGCAGGCCGGCCAGGATCACCGCCACGGTCATGGCCTTGGGCCGCACCCGCAGCACGGCCCCCTCAACCACCGCCGCCAACAGGTCGGCGCGGGTCTGCAACGCCCCGGCGGCCTGACGGGCCTGTACCGCCTGATCCAGGTAGATGAGCATGATGACACCGAATTCCGCTGCCACCCCGGCCAGGGCGATGAAGCCCACCGCCACCGCCACCGACATGTTGAAACCCAGGGCGTACAACAGCCAGTAACCGCCGATGAGGGCGAAGGGCAGGGTGGCCATGATGAGCAGGGGCTGCCACAGGTTGCGGAAGATGAGGTAGAGCAGCAGGAAGATGAGACCCAGGGTGAGTGGCAGCACCATCTGCAACCGGGCCTGGGCCCGCTCCAGGTACTCGTACTGGCCCGACCAGGCGATGGAATAGCCCGGGGGCGGGGTGATATTCTCCATCACCACCCGTTGTGCCTGTCGTACATAGCCCCCCAGATCCGTACCGTGGGTGTCGACGAAGATCAGGCCGTTGAGGCGGGCGTTCTCGCTCACCAGCATGGGTGGACCATCGGCGACCTCGATACGGGCCACGGCCCCCAGGGGTACGGTGGCACCCTGGGCGGTGAGGAGGGGCAGTTGTGCCAGGGCCGCCGGGCTGTCCCGCAGCTCCCGGGGGAAACGGATCTGCACCGGGTAGCGCTCTCGGCCTTCCACGGTCTCTGTTACCCGCGCGCCGCCCACGCCCACGCCGATGAGTTTCTGCACGTCGGCGATGCTCAGGCCGTAACGGGCCGCGGCCTGACGATCGACATGCACGTTGAGGTAACGACCGCTGGCCACCCGCTCGAAATAGGCGCTGGCGGTCTCCGGCATGCCCTTGAGCAGGGCCTCGATCTGGGTGCCCAGGGCTTCGATCTCCGCCAGGTCCGGGCCGGCGATCTTCACGCCGATGGGACTGCGGATGCCGGTGGCCAGCATGTCGATACGGGTGCGGATGGGCTGGATCCACAGGTTGGTGAGGCTGGGTATGCGTACCGCCGCATCCAGCTCGGCCACGACGCCCTCCAGGGTCATGCCCGGACGCCACTGCGCATGGGGCTTGAGCCGGATGGTGGTCTCCAGCATGGTCATGGGCGCGGGGTCGGTGGCGGTCTCGGCACGCCCGATCTTGCCGAACACCCGCTCCACCTCCGGCACGGTCTTGATCATGCGATCCGAGAGCTGCAGGATCTCCGCTGCCTTGGCCGGCGACAGGCCAGGCAGGGCCGTGGGCATGTAGAGCAGATCCCCCTCCTCCAGCGGCGGGATGAATTCGCTGCCGATGCGGCTCATGGGCCAGGCCGTGCAGGCCAGGGCCAGCAGCGCCAGCAGCAACAGCGTGACGGGATGGGCCAGGGCTACATGGATGAGGGGCCGGAACAGGCGGATGAGCAGACGGTTGAGGGGGTTGCGGGTTTCCGCCGCCAGCCGGCCCCGGATGAGCCAACCCATGAGCACCGGCACCAGGGTCACGGACAGGCCTGCTGCCGCGGCCATGGCATAGGTCTTGGTGAACGCCAGGGGCGCGAACAGACGGCCTTCCTGGGCCTCCAGGGTGAATACCGGCAGGAAGCTGACGGTGATGATGAGCAGGCTGAAGAACAGGGCCGGGCCCACCTCCGCCACCGCCTCCCCGGTCAAGCGGAAATAGTCGGCCCCCTTGGGGACCTGTCCCGGATGGCGTTCCCACCAGCGCTCCAGATGCTTGTGGCCGTTTTCGAGCATGACGATGGCGGCATCCACCATGGCACCGATGGCGATGGCGATACCCCCCAGGGACATGATGTTGGCGTTGATGCCCTGCCGTTCCATGATGATGAAGGCCGCCAGCACGCCGATGGGCAGGGTGATGATGGCCACGAAGGCGGAGCGCAGGTGAAACAGGAAGGCCAGGCACACCAGGACCACCACCACGAACTCCTGCAACAGCTTGTGGGACAGGGTCTGCACCGCGCGCTGGATGAGGCCGGAGCGGTCATAGGTGGGCACCACCTCCACCCCCTTGGGCAGGCCGTATTTCAATTCCTCCAGCTTGGCCTTCACCGCGGCGATGGTCTCCAGGGCGTTGGCGCCCTGACGCATGATGATCACCCCGCCCACCACCTCGCCCTCCCCATCCAGCTCGGCGATGCCGCTGCGCAACTGGGGCCCGACCTGCACCCGGGCCACGTCCCGCACGTATATGGGGGTCCCCCCCTCACCCAGGCCCACGGGGATGCGCTCGATGTCCTCCACGGACTGCAGATAGCCGGTGGCCCGCAGCATGTACTCCGCCTCCGCCATCTCCAGCACCGCCCCCCCGGTCTCGCTGTTGGCGTTGCGCACCGCGTCCATGACCCTGTCCAGGCTGACGTCAAAGGCCCGCAGGCGGACCGGATCGATGAGGATCTGATACTGCTTCACCATGCCGCCCACCGTGGCCACCTCCGCCACATTGGCCAGGGCCTGGAGTTCGAACTTCAGGTACCAGTCCTGCAAGCTGCGCAGCTGGGACAGGTCGTTTCGGCCGCTGCGGTCCACCAGGGCGTATTGATAGATCCAGCCCACACCGGTGGCATCGGGTCCCAGGCTG
>CAZVNY010000071.1:0-8236 GCA_964628785.1 uncultured Thiobacillus sp. | reverse complement strand
CTGGCCAGCGGTGCTTTCTCCAGCGGTCTGGGTGGCGCCCCCATGCGCGTGGGTTCTGCCACCTTGGGGGGAATGGTATGGGCCAAGACCTCGGGGCTTGTCTGGGTCACTTCTGCATCAGCCCCTTCTGACCCGTTTTCTCGGCCTTCCGGACTGATGAGGGGCGCTTGATCCGTTCCTGTCTCCAGGGTGAAGGGGGTGTTTTGCTCCGGAATACGGATATCCACATCCGAGCCCAGGGGTTTGGGGTCCGGATCGAACAGCATGGGCACCACCAGCACGGCCACCAGGGCAATGGCGATGGCCCCCACCAAGCGTCGCCGTGCCCGTCGACGCAAGGCATCCGTGTCGCTGTCTAATGCGTCCTGGGTGCGGGAATGATCAGCCATGGGCCTGAGGGGTTGCCTGAATCTCGGTCAGCAGCTCGGCTACGGTATAAAAGGAACCGAAGGCGCAAATTGTATCAGTGGGACCGGCCTCCCGGCATGCTGCCTGCCAGGCTGCGGAGATCTGCGGGTGCACCTGACAAGCGGCCCCCTGCTCCGCCAACAGGGCCCCCAGGACATCCGCCGACAAGCCCCGGGCACCCCCCAGACTGGCCACATGCCAGTGCTGCACCAGGGGCAGCATGGGTGCGATCACCCCACGGGCATCCTTGTCGGAGAGCATGCCCAGCACGGCGAAGCAGCGTCCGGTTTTTCCTGCTCCGGCATCCGCCAGATTGGCTGCCAGGGCCCGGGCGGCATGGGGATTGTGGGCCACATCCAGGATACGCAGGGGCTGGTGTCCGATGACCTGGAAGCGTCCGGGTTGTCGCGCCTGCAACAAGCCGTCCCGCAGAGCCCGGCGGGGTACCGGCAGGACCTGGTGCAGGCTTTGCAGGGCGGCAATGGCACAGGCGGCATTGGTCAACTGATGATCCCCCGCCATGGCCGGTCTGGGCAGGGCGGGATAGACCGCATCCCCCACCCTCAAGGACCAGGTCTCCACCTCTTTCTGTATGTGGATGTCCTGACCAAGACACAGCAAGAGCACACCCAGGTCCCGGGCATGCTGCAACAGGCTGGCCGGGGGCGACGTTTCTCCATAGATGGCCGGCCGGTCCGGACGGAAGATGCCAGCCTTCTCAAAACCGATGGTCTCCCGAGTCGTACCCAGGAAGGCTTGGTGATCCAGGTCCACGCTTACCACCACGGCACAGTCTGCGTCCCAGATGTTGACCGCATCCAACCGTCCCCCCAGCCCCACCTCCAGGATCACCGCATCCAGGGGCTGGCGCAAAAACAGCCACAGGGCGGCCAGGGTGCCCTGTTCGAAATAGGTCAGGGGGATGTCGCCCCGGGTGGCCTCCACCGCCACAAAGGCGCTGCACAGGTCTGCATCTGCAACGGACTCGCCGTGGATGCGCACGCGCTCGTTGTAGTGCAGCAGATGGGGTGAGGTGTAACAGCCGGTTCTCAGGCCCGCCGCCAGCAGCATGGCCTCCAGATAGGCGCAGACCGAGCCCTTGCCATTGGTGCCACCCACGGTGATGACGGGACAGGTCGGTTGCAGGCCCAGGCGCTGCGCCACCTGTTGTACCCGCTCCAGGCCCAGGACGATGGCTTCCCGGCTACGGCCCTCCAGGTAGGCGAGCCAGCCGGCCAGATCGGCGGGGGTGCTCAAGGTCGAGGGCTAGAGGGGACTGGGTTTGCGCATGAGCTGGGCACACAAGCGTGCCAGGGTCTTCTGCATTTCCCTGCGGTCCACGATCAGGTCCACGGCGCCATGGGCCTGCAGGAACTCGGCGCGCTGGAAGCCTTCCGGCAGTGTTTCACGCACGGTCTGCTCGATGACCCGAGGGCCGGCAAAGCCGATGAGGGCCTTGGGCTCGGCCACGATGACATCCCCCAGCATGGCAAAGCTGGCGGACACCCCGCCCATGGTGGGGTCGGTAAGTACGGAAATGAAAGGCAGGCGGCTGGCGGACAATTGGGTCAGGGCGGCACTGGTCTTGGCCATCTGCATGAGGGAGAAAAGCCCTTCCTGCATGCGCGCGCCACCACTGGCAGAAACACAGATGAAAGGCCGTCTACCCTTCATGGCCGCCTCCACGCCGCGCACGAAGCGCTCCCCCACCACGGAGCCCATGGAGCCCCCCATGAAGCGGAACTCGAAGGCCGCCACCACCACGGGCAGCCCCAGCATGCGCCCTTCCATGACTACCAGGGCGTCGACCTCCTGGGTGGACTTGCTCGCCTCGGAGAGACGGTCCGTGTACTTCTTGCTGTCCTTGAATTTGAGGCTGTCCGTGGGCTTGACGTTGCCGCCCACTTCCTTGCGATCCTCCTCGTCCAGGAGCAGGTCCAGACGCTGGCGGGCACCGATGCGGTGGTGGTGGTTGCATTGCGGGCAGACGTGCTGGTTGCTTTCCAGGTCAGCGGCATACAGCACCGCGTCACAGGAGGGGCATTTGCTCCACAAGCCTTCGGGCATGACCTTCTTGGCGGATTCACGCCGCTGGATCTTGGGCGGGATGATCTTCTGGAACCAGCTCATCTGCGTTACCTCATTTGTCCAGGGCGACACGGACCCCGGAGACGAATTGCGCCACGTTGGCCAGCATGGATGCGGGCGGAGAATTCTCGATCTCCTGCACGATGCGTGAGCCGATCACCACGGCATCGGCCACGTCGGCCACCCTGCGGGCCGTCTCCCCGTCCCGGATGCCGAAACCCACGCCGATGGGCAAGGTGATGTAGCGGCGCAGGAGAGGCAGCTTGGCCTCCACCGCGGAGAGGTCCAGATTGGCCGCCCCGGTCACCCCCTTGAGGGACACGTAATAGACATAGCCCCGGGCCAGCTTGGCCACCTCGGCGATGCGCTCGTCTCGGGTGGTGGGGGCCAGGAGGAAGATGGGGTCCAGGCCATGGGCCTCCAGATGGGCGAACGCGGCATGGCTCTCTTCCGGGGGAAAATCCACGGTGAGCACCCCATCCACCCCCACCTGGGCACAACGTTTGGCAAAGTCCTCCCAGCCCATGGCCTCGATGGGGTTGCCATAGCCCATGAGCACCACCGGGGTGTCCTGATCCTGCCGGCGGAACTCGGCCGCCATGTCCAGCACGCTGCGCAGGCTGACACCGTGGCGCAGGGCCTGCTCCGAGGCCCGCTGGATGGTGGGGCCATCCGCCATGGGGTCGGAAAACGGCACCCCCAGCTCCAGCACATCCGCCCCGGCCGCCACCATGGCGTGCAACAGGGGCACGGTGTGGACCGGTTCGGGGAAGCCCGCGGTGAGGAAGGGGATCAGGGCCTTGCGCCCCTGGGTCTGGAGTCGGGCAAAGGTCTTGGCGATGCGGCTCATAGGGTGATCCCCTTGATGCGGGCCACGGTGTTCATGTCCTTGTCCCCCCTACCGGAGAGGTTCACCAGGATGGCCTGATCCCGGTCCATGCCGGGGGCGATCTTCATGGCGTGGGCCAGGGCATGGCTGGACTCCAGGGCCGGGATGATGCCCTCGAAGCGGCACAGGGCATCGAAGGCGGCGATGGCCTCGTCATCGTCGATGGCCACGTATTCCGCCCGCCCCACGTCCTTCAGCAGGCAGTGTTCCGGTCCCACGCCGGGGTAGTCCAGGCCGGCGGAAATGGAATGGGTCTCCACGATCTGGCCGTTCTCGTCCTGCATGAGATAGACCTTGTTGCCGTGCAACACCCCCACCTTGGCGTTGGCAGTCAGGGGCGCGGCGTGTTCGCCGCTGGCGATGCCGTGGCCCCCGGCCTCCACACCGATGAGGCGCACGTTCCGGTCCTCGATATAGGGATGGAAGAGGCCGATGGCATTGGAGCCACCCCCCACACAGGCGATGAGCACGTCCGGCTGGCGCCCCAGCATCTCCTGCATCTGGACCTTGGCCTCGTTGCCGATGACGCACTGGAAGTCCCGCACCAGCATGGGATAGGGATGGGGGCCGGCGGCAGTGCCGAAGATGTAGAAGGTGGTCTCCACATTGGTGACCCAGTCCCGGATGGCCTCGTTGCAGGCATCCTTCAGGGTGCGGGAGCCGGATTCCACGGGTATCACCGTGGCCCCCAGGAGCTTCATGCGGAACACGTTGGCGGCCTGGCGCTGTACGTCCTCGGCCCCCATGTACACCACGCACTCCATGCCGAAACGGGCCGCCACCGTGGCGGTGGCCACGCCGTGCATGCCCGCGCCGGTCTCGGCGATGACCCGCCGCTTGCCCATGCGCTTGGCCAGCAGGGCCTGGCCAATGGCATTGTTGATCTTGTGGGCCCCGGTGTGGTTCAAGTCCTCCCGCTTGAGGTAGATGCGGCCTCCACCCAGGTGATCGGACAGGCGGCTGGCGTGATAGACGGGGCTGGGCCGGCCCACGTAGTGTTTCAGCTCATGGGCGAATTCGGCCTGGAAGTCCGCGTCGTCGCGGAAATGCAGGTACTGACGGCGCAGTTCGTCCACCGCCGGCATCAGGGTCTCCGCCATGTAGATGCCGCCGTAGGGGCCGAAATGCCCGGCCTTATCGGGATAGTTGTACATCGACTTGCCTAATCTCGTTGACGAAAGCCGCAATCCTGGCGGCGTCCTTGATGCCCGGCGCAGACTCCACGCCGCTGGAGACATCCACGGCCCAGGGCCGGGCAAGACGCACCGCCTCGGCGGCGTTGGCCGGTGTCAGCCCCCCCGCCAACACCACGGGTCGTGGCAGGTCTGCCGGAATCAAACCCCAATCGAAGCGCTCGCCGGTGCCGCCATGGGCCGCCGGACTGTAGGCATCCAGCAGCAGGCCCTGGGCGCCCGCATAAAGCGTGGCGAATTGTAGCAAATCGACCCCGGGTCTGACCCGCACGGCCTTGATCCAGGGCAGACCGAAGGCAGCACAGTCCCGGGGTGTCTCCTCGCCATGGAACTGCAGGCAGCCGGGGCGCAGCCGCTGGATGACCCGTTCCACTTCCGCCATCGGGGCATTCACGAACAGGGCCACGGTGGTGACGAAGGGCGGCAGGGCCTGGGTGATCTCACCGGCCTGCTCCAGGCTCAGCCTGCGGGGACTGCGCTCGGCAAACACCAGGCCGATGGCGTCGGCACCGGCCCGGGCGGCGGCCAGGCCGTCCTCCACCCGGGTGATGCCGCAGATCTTGATACGGGTAGGCATGGGGCTCAGGATGCGCAAGGCAGCATGGGTAGAGCTGGCATGATGCCACCCTCCGCCGGCAAACCCCAGTGGGCAGCGTATTGCACGGCACTCAGATAAAGGCCCTCGGCCGCGAAGGTGGCCGCCCCCTGGGTACGATCCCGGCTGGCCAGCAACTCCCCCACCCAGGCCCCAGTCCTTCGACCCAGGCCCACCCACAGCAGGGCCCCCACCATGTTGCGCACCTGATGGTGCAGGAAGGCATTGCCGCGAAATTCGAACAGCAGGAAGTCCCCCTGACGCTGCAGACAGAGCTGGCGCAGCTCCCGCACGGGAGATCTGGCCTGGCATTCGGCGGCGCGAAAGGCGGAAAAATCATGGCGGCCCAGGAGATGGGCCGCCCCCTGCCGCATGGCGGCCAGATCCAGTGCCCCATGCAGCCAGCCCACCTTGCCCGCGAGCAGGGCGGGACGCACATCCCGGTTCAGGAGCAGATAACGGTAGCAACGCTCCAGGGCACTGCGGCGGGCATCGAAATCCCCGGCCACCGCCCGGGCCCAGAGCACGCTGACACCCGGGGGCAGATGGGCGTTCACACCCCTGACCCAGGCGCTGTCGGGACGCATGTGTTGCGCGTCGAAATGCACCACCTGGGCGCTGGCATGCACCCCCGCATCCGTACGTCCCGCGCTCACGGTTTTCAGCGGCACGCCATGGATGATCTCCAAAGCCGCTTCCAGGGCATCCTGTACGCTGCAGCCCCCGGGCTGGGTCTGCCAGCCACAGAAGCGGGAGCCGTCGTATTCCAGGCCCAGGGCCCAGCGCTGCACACTGCTCGTCATTTGTGCACACCCCACAGCCACGTACCCAGGGCAGCCAGCAACAACAGCAGGGGGATCAACACGTCCCACACCCGCAGAGGATAGCGCTGGAGCACGACCCTGGCCGGCATCGAGGGATCGATGGCAGGATCGAAAAGATTGCGCAGATTGGCTCGCCTGGGGCCTGCCGCCTTGCGTTTCTGTTCCAGGCCTTCGATGGCCTTCAGGGTCAGGGCAAGGCGCAGGGCGATGCGCCCCGGATCGACAGCGAGCAGCCGCAGGGGCTGCAACAGGGCGTAGAGGCCCGAGAGCAGCTGCTCCGGGCTCAGGGCCAGCACCAGTATGTCCAGCCACAGGAGCAACACCAGGAGTCGGCCGGCATAGGCCAGACCCTGTACGAGGCCCGACCAGGTGGGGGACCACTCGCCCAGCACACCCCATAGGGCCGGGCCGGGCACGCTGTAGCCATAGCCCAGGATCAGCACCAGCAGGAGCCAGCGTGTACGCCACAAAAGCCGCAAGGGGTGGCGTCCCATGGACACGATGCCGGTCAAAGCCGTGAGCAGCAAAAGGCCAAGCAAGAAAAAAGACAGCCCTGGGATCACCAGGGCTGCCAGGACGTAGTTCAGGATTCTGCTGCCGGGATGCAATCAGCCCGCCTGGGACAGGAGTTTTTCCGCCTCCCCCTTCTGGGCATCGTTACCTTCCTGGAGGACTTCGTGCAGGATCTCCCGGGCGCCTTCCCGATCACCCATCTCCAGATAGGCCCGGGCCAGATCCAGCTTGGTGTTCACTTCTTCCAGCAGGGTGGAGTCCACTACAGACCCGGCTTCTTCCGCATCCAGAGCAGGCAGCTCTACCGCAAGCGGGGCGGCGGCTTCTGCCACGAATTCCTCTACGGTTTCCTCCACGGCCAGCTCGGGCACGGCCTGAGCTGCCTCTATTGCCTCCGAAATCAGGGCCTCCCGGGCCGCTGCGGCGTCCAGATCCAGGTCGATGCCGGCGAAGTCCAGATCCGGCAGGGGTTCGTCCCCGGGGGCCACCGCCTCCTCCGTGCTCAGGCCCAGGTCCAGAAGCTCGTCCACCGCCTGTGGCATGGCTTCCGCCACGTCTTCCGGCAAATCCAGGGTTTCCGCGAGGGCTATTTCCGCGCTCCCGGTTTCAGGATGCTCGAGCACGGCCTCATCCAGGCTGAATTCCACCACTTCCTCGGCTACGTCCTGGCCCACCTCCTGGCCCACCTCCGGGATCTCCTCCGAGAGCTCAGCCAGCACATCATCCACGACCTCATCCGTGGCTGTCTCAACAGCAGCGAAGTCGATCACCGCAGGCTCGAAGTCCAGACCCAGGTCCGCAACCTCTTCTACCGTTTTTTCCAGAGTGGGCTCGGTATCCAGATCCAGATCCACCGTCTCCTGGATCTGGGCGTCAGCAAAGGCGGAACTGAAGTCCAGGACATTGTCGTCATCGTCCAGAGAGGCCTGGGTCTGTGAATACTCATCATGCGAGGGGGTTGCGCTGCCCTGGTCGTTCTCTTCCTTGACCGTTGCGGAGAAATCCAAGGACAGATCTTCCTCGGCGGCCGGTTCCTGGGGTGCGGCTTCTACTACCGGGGCCTCCATCTTCATGGACTCGCTGGCGCTGGCAAAGGACTGGCCCTGGGCCATGCGGTACAGGGGATTGTCCGGATCGATGGCACGTCCCATTTCCGCCGCCCGCTGCCAGACCGGGGTGTCCTGCCCCCCCAGACCGGCATAGAGCTCGCTGGCCGTGGTCTCGAAGGCCAGGGGATCCTTGCGCGCCGCGTAGATCTCCAGCAGCTTCAAGGCCACTTCATGTCGGCTGGAATCCTTCTCCAGGGCCTCCTTCAGGATCTCTTCCGCCTGGGCATCGCGCCCATAGGCCATATAGACCTCGGCCTCGGCAATGGGATCCACTTCGTGGGTATCGATGGCCCCCAGACCCAGACGGCTGAAGTCCGTCAGCAACATGCTGCCTTCCGTGGTGGCCGCCCCGCCAGTCGTGGCCGCTGCCATCCCTGCCGTATTGAAGATGGCACCACTCTTGAAGTCGCCTCCGGTCATGATGCTGTCTTCAAACTTGTTCAGACCCTGACGGCGGCGATTGCCCACCATCATCATCCACAACAGGCCGGACAACAGACCTGCTGCCACCAGGCCGCCAATATAGACGGGGTTCCTCAGGAAAGTGCTGAGCCAACTGGCTTCCGACTCGGTGGGAGGGGGGGGCACCAGAGGTTTGGACGCCGGTTGCGCCTCCA
>CAZVNY010000070.1:0-8459 GCA_964628785.1 uncultured Thiobacillus sp. | reverse complement strand
TGCCCATCATCAACGAGAACGACACCGTCACCACGGACGAGATCAAGGTGGGGGACAACGACACCCTGGGGGCCCTGGTGGCCAACCTCATCGAGGCCGACGCCCTCATCATCCTCACGGATCAGCGGGGCCTGTATACCGCCGACCCCCGCAAGCACGCAGATGCCGAGTTCGTGCAGGAAGCCATGGCAGGCGACCCCAAGCTGGAGGAAATGGCCGGTGGCGCCGGCTCCAGCGTGGGCACCGGCGGCATGCTCACCAAGATCCTGGCGGCCCGCAGGGCCGCCCGCAGTGGTACCCATACCGTCATCGTCAGCGGTCGGGAACAGGACGTTCTCGCCCGCCTGGCCGCAGGCGAAATGCTGGGCTCCCATCTCATCGCCCGTCAGCCCCCCCTGGCCGCCCGGCGGCAATGGCTGGCGGACCATCTGCAGGTGCGCGGCCGTCTGGTGCTGGACGACGGTGCCGCCCGGGCCCTGCGGGAAGGGGGCAGGAGCCTGCTGCCCATCGGCGTGGTGGATGTATTGGGCGTCTTCCAGCGCGGAGAGGTGGTGGGCTGCGTGGATACCGCCGGCCGCGACCTGGCCCGGGGCCTGGTGAACTACTCCGCCGACGAGGCCCGCCGCATCGCCCGTCACCCCAGCAGCGCCATCGAGGGCATCCTGGGCTACATCGACCAACCCGAACTCATCCATAGGGACAATCTCGCCCTGCTGTGAAGGGCAGGATTGGGGCCTGATTCCCAGGTGCCGGGCACCTGCTGCAGGCGCAAGCCAGTGCCTGCAGAGGTCCGGATGGCAACGTAAGCCCGGGATCAGCCTGGTTCCCGATCCCAGCCCTGGCCAAAACCCGCCAGGCCCATGGCGCCACGCACCAGGCCATAGGCCAGCCAGGAACCCAGCCGGGCATGCCAGGGGAAATGCGCCCAGTTCAGACGCTGGATGCACTGGCCATCCTGGCAGATCAGATTTTCCAGGCTGGCGCGCAGCTCCCGGGCAAAGCTCCGGTCGTACACCACCACATTGGCCTCCCGGGCCAGCAACAGGCTGAGAGGGTCGATATTGCTTGAGCCCACCGTGGCCCAGATGCCGTCCACCACCGCCACCTTGGCATGCAGTTCGCTCTGGACGTACTCGTAGATCTCCACCCGGTTTTCCAGGAAATAGCGGTAGAGGGCCCGGCCCGCGGCCCGGTACAGGGGGTGATCGCTGTGTCCCTGCATGATGAGCACCACCCGTACCCCCCGCCGGGCGGCCTCCACCAGGGCATGCCGAAAGCGCATGCCGGGCAGAAAATAGGCATTGGCGATGACGATTTCCCGGCGTGCTGCGCGGATGGCGGCCAGATAGGCCCCTTCTATGGCGCGTCTGTCCTGCAAATTGTCCCGAGCGACGAACTTCACCTGCTGATCACCCACGGCATCGACCACCGGTTTCAGCTTGGCGTATTCACCCCGGCGCAACCCCAGGTGGCTCCACTTCACCAGCCGCCAGAGACGCCGTGCGCTGGTATAGACATCGGCCACCACCGGGCCTTCGATGCGCACGGCATAGTCCCGGCGGGGATGGGAAAGACGCCCTTCGTCCAGGTCATCGATGATGTTGATCCCCCCCACGAAGGCCACCTGGGCATCCACCAGGGCCAGTTTGCGGTGCATGCGACGCAGCCGGTGGCGATGATGACGCAAAGGCATGCGCTGGTACCAGTGATCCGGGCGGAAGATGAGGAGTTCCACACCGGCATGGTGCAGGTCCCTGGTCAGCGCCTGGGGCAGTCTGCGGGCACCAAAACCATCCAGCAGCAGACGGGTGACCACGCCCCGCCGGGCCGCCTCCATCAGGCTTTGGGCTACGGCCCAACCCACCGCGTCGGCCTCGAATATGTAGCTCTCCACATGTACCTGGTGTTGCGCCGCGTCGATGGCGACCAGCAGGGCAGGGAAATAAGCGGCACCGTTTTCCAGCAGGGTGACACGGTTGCCCCGCCGGACCCTGCCCGGATCACGCAAGTATGTCGCGGGATGGAGGCTCAGGCCGCTACGGCGTGGGGCTTCAGTTGGGCCGCGAGGGCGGCATGGTCGGACAGACGCCGCCAGTGCTGGCCATGCAGGACCTGGGCCTCGGTGACCCCGAAACCCCGTACGTAAATGCGATCCAGGGAGAACAGGGGCAGGGCCGCGGGGAAACTGCGGGCCGGACGCCCGTGGCTGAGCTCGAAGACCTCGCGCAGGCCCAGTTCCGCCGCCATGTACTCCCCCGCCTTCTGCCGCCAGTCGTTGAAGTCGCCGGCGATGATGAGGGGCGCGTCGTCGGGCACCATGCTGCGGATGCGACCACACAGCTGATGGATCTGCTTGCGGCGGCCGGATTCGTTCAGGGCCAGGTGCAGACAGATGGCGTGCAGGGGCTGGGCCAGATGGGGCACATCCAGTTCGCAGTGCAACAGGCCGCGGCTTTCGAAGACATGAGCGGAAATATCCACATTCTCCGAACGCAGGATGGGATAGCGGGAAAGGATGGCGTTGCCGTGATGGCCGTGGTCATAGACCGCGTTCTTGCCATAGGCCGCATCCCGCCACAGGTCGGCCGCCAGGAATTCGTGCTGGGCCCTGCCCGGCCAGGCATGGAAGCGATCCGCCCGATGCGCATGATGGCCCTGTACTTCCTGCAGGAACACCACATCGGCGTTCATGGCCATGAGCCGGGAGCGCACTTCATGCAACACCAGACGACGATTGAAAAAGGAAAGACCCTTGTGGATGTTGTAGCTTGCGATACGCAGGTTATTTCTCATGACTTGTATGGCACCGAGTGCCTGGTTCTATCTTGATCCGCTGCTGATCTCCGACCCTGTCGGGCCGTTGACAGGTTTCTCACCGGACAATGTTATCTGTTTCCCCGCATGACCCTCTTTTGCCATGTCGGCAGTCTCGCCTTCAGATGGTTGTTTTGTACTTCTGCGGGCGGGTATGGGAAGACCGGATTCGGACACGGTGGGTTCCATGGCCTGCATATTGTTTTCCAACATGTATTCATTCATTTCCTTCCAGCCCGTGAACACGGCCGGCTTGGAGGCGTCCGGGTTGAGGCGAAAACAGTCCTCGATGCCCCAGCCCGCCTGGCGGCAGGCACTGCCGATGGCCTTGCCTTCGGCCTCGATCTTGGCCGGATCCTGGATGCCTGCCCGCTCCTTGAGCTGATCACAGCCCGTCAGCGCCAGCAGCCACCCAAGTCCCAGGGCGGCGCCAAGGACTTTGGGCAGGGAAGCCGTCTTGAGTCTCACCTGATCGACTCCAGGAAAATGCCGCACCTCACTCGCTGGGTTTTGTGCATGTCTATTTAAGCCAGCTGCGCAACACCACCCCCTTGTCCCGCATGCGTCTCTCCGCCTCGCGGCCCACGGCCTCGAAGCGCTTCTTGACCTCGTCCTCGACGAAATAATCGGACACCAGGGGGGGCAAGGGTGCCCGGGGAACCACCCGGGAGCGATAGATCAGGGTCACCGGTGCCGTGTCACCGATGATCTGCCATTCCCCGGTCATGGTCAGGACCTTGCCCGCCACGGAACGGAAACGGATGAGTCGATTGGGACTCTCCTCCATGAGCAGAACGATGTGATCCGGCATGATGAAGGCAAACAGGCCCGCATCGGCGATCTGTTCCACGCGTTTGGGCGCCCCCGGCGGGGAGATCACGCGGCTGGAGACCATATCGGGAATGAAGCTGGCCAGCTTGTTGTAGTCCGTGAGGGTACCCCAGACGGTATCCGCATCGGCCTGCAGCACTTGTTTGGCCTCCACGCGCACGCCGGAAAGACCTGTACTGGCCTTGACCTTGGCGGGAGCGGCCTGGACCAGGCCAGGAAGCAATGCCAGAGACAGGGCCAGGATCCGGGTCAGGCGGCGAAGAAAACCGTTATGGAACATTAGCGGTCAGACCTCCTGACAAGCGTGGTCCGTCGGGACGCAGGCCCATACACTGCAAACATGGCAGAGAAAATGTCCACGCCGACGGCTTCATGCCCAGAGTATATCCACAGCCCGGTCCGTACAGGGCCCTCTTTACCATAAACGTACTTTTATCCATCCTGGTTGAGGGTATATCCATCACGCAAACACGCTTTGATCAGTATCAATGAAGGTATGCCCTCCCTCCACCTATGCTGCAACTCATAACCAGACTTACCCGGCCAAACCCTGGCCTGAAGCCTTGTAACCCAAGCCCGTTTCTTCAACTCTCAGGAGAATGCCATGCAAAAGCGTCTTGAAGGCAAGGTTGCCGTCGTTACCGGGGCCAGCAGCGGTATCGGGCGTGAGATCGTCGAACGCTTCGTGGCGGAAGGCGCCAAGATAGTGGCCTTTGCCCGCAATGGCTCGGCCCTGGAAGCCCTGGTGGCCGCCCATCCCGGTCAGGTCATGGCCGTGGTGGGGGACGTGACCCGCAGTGCTGATTTGCAGCACCTGGTGGACGAGACGATCAAGGTCCATGGTGGGGTGGACGTTCTGGTACCCAATGCCGGCATTGCCCGGGTGGTGTCCTTCGAAGACAGCACGCCCGAGGCCTTCCACACCCAGTTCTCGGTGAACCTCTACGGTGCGGTGGAGACCGCCCGCCTGTTCCTGCCCCATTTGCGCAAGGGCTCTTCCATCCAGTTCATCACCACCTTCCTCACCCAGGTGGGCTTTCCCGGTCTGGCCATCTACAGCGCCAGCAAGGCCGCGCTGAAATCCTTTTCCCAGACCCTGGCGGCGGAGTTGGCACCCAAGGGCATACGCGTGAACGCCATCGCCCCGGGCCCCATCGCCACCCCGCTGTGGGGCACGGTGGGCCTGCCAGCGGACGTGCTGGGCACCGTGGCCGAGAAAATCAATGCCCGTCTGATGACCGGGGCCTTTGGCGAACCTGCCGACATCGCGGAAACCGCGGTATTTCTCGCCTCGGACGCCGCCAAGAACATCTACGGCCAGGAAGTCGTCGTGGACGGGGGCTACAACATCGGCTGAGCCGGGGCCTGTCCGGCGCTCGGTGAGCGGGTCAAAAGCGCCGGACCGTCTTCCTAGGCCAGCTCCTCGATGTCGAAGAGGCGCCGGTGTTCGCGGATGGCATAGCGATCCGTCATGCCGGCGATGTAGTCCGCCACCGCCCGATGCAGGTCCACCTCGGCCCGCTGGCGGTATTCCGGTGGCAGGAGGGAGGCCTGGCTGGCGAAGGCGGTGAACAGGTCCCGTATCAGACGCCGGGCCTTGTTGCTCATGCGTTCCACGCGGTAGTGGCGATAGAGGTTCTGGAACAGGAAACGCTTGAGCTCCAGGCTCTGCGCGCGCATTTCCGGACTGAAGGCGGCCAGAGGTGGACAGGCGCGTAGGTCGTCGATGCTGCCGGGCTTGTGCTGCTCCAGGTTACGGCGGGTCTGGGCCACCAGATCCACCACCAGGGTATTGATCATGCGCCGCACGGTCTCGTGGATCAGGCGCCGGTCGTTGAGGCTGGGATAGCGTTGCCGCACCTGGGCCAGGTGACGGGCGAAGAGGCTGACCTCTTCCAGCTGTTCCAGACGGATGAGACCGGAGCGCAGGCCGTCATCCACGTCATGGTTGTTGTAGGCAATCTCGTCCGCCAGATTGGTGATCTGGGCCTCCAGGCTGGGCTGTTGCCCTTTCAGGAAACGCTCGCCCACCGCCCCCAGCTTCTCCGCATTCTTCTTCGAGCAATGCTTGAGGATGCCCTCCCGGGCCTCGAAGGTGAGATTGAGGCCCGCGAATTCGGCGTATTTATGCTCCAGGGCGTCCACCACCCGCAGGGATTGCAGGTTGTGCTCGAAGCCACCCTGGGCCGCCATGCATTCATTGAGTACATCCTGGCCCACGTGGCCGAAGGGGGTATGCCCCAGGTCATGGGCCAGGGCGATGGTCTCCGTGAGGTCCTCGTCCAGATCCAGCATGCGGGCCAGGGTGCGGCCGATCTGGGCCACTTCCAGGCTGTGGGTCAGACGTGTGCGGAACAGATCCCCCTCATGGTTGACGAACACCTGGGTCTTGTATTCCAGACGGCGAAAGGCGGTGGAGTGCACGATGCGGTCCCGGTCCCGCTGGAACTCGGATCGGGGGCTGGCGGCGGGTTCCGGGTACCGGCGCCCCCGGCTCCGGGCGCTGTGGGCCGCATAGGCCGCCCGTTGGCAGTTCCCTTCAGACACGGGCCACGGCCTCGGTCAGCGTGGCCTGCAAGGCAGCCGGATCGTAGTCGCCGCTCACGAAGGCCTCGCCCAGTCGTTTGAACAGGACGAAGCGGATGCGCCCGCCTTCCACCTTCTTGTCCACACCCATGGCCTGCATATAGGCGGCCTCCCCCAGGTCAGGGGCCGCTATGGGTAGGCCCGCCCGGCGGAAGAGTTGCGCCATGCGTTCGACATCCGCCTGGGTGATGAGGCCCATGCGCCGGGACAGATCCGCCGCCAGCAGGGTGCCGGCGGCCACCGCTTCGCCGTGCAGCCAGACGCCATAGCCCATGCCCGCCTCGATGGCGTGCCCGAAGGTGTGTCCCAGGTTGAGCAGGGCCCGCTGCCCCGCCTCCCGCTCGTCCGCCACCACCACCTGGGCCTTGTGCGCGCAGGAACGATGTATGGCATGGATGAGGGCCTCCCCATCCCGGGCCAGCAGGCGTTCCATATTGCTTTCCAGCCAGGCGAAGAAGTCCGCATCCCGGATGAGACCGTACTTGATCACCTCCGCCAGACCGGCGGACAGTTCCCGGTCCGGCAGGGTGTTCAGGGTGTCGGTGTCCGCCAGTACCAGACGGGGCTGATAGAAAGCGCCGATCATGTTCTTGCCCAGGGGGTGGTTGATGCCGGTCTTGCCCCCCACGGAAGAATCCACCTGGGCCAGCAGGGTGGTGGGGATCTGGACGAAGGGCATGCCCCGCTGGTAGCAGGCGGCGGCAAAGCCGGTCAGATCGCCTATGACCCCACCTCCCAGGGCCACCAGACTGGTCTTGCGCTCCGCCCGCTGGCCGAGCAGGGCATCGAAGATGCTGTTCAGGGTCTCCCAGTTCTTGTAGGCCTCGCCATCGGGCAGCACCACGCTGTCCACCCGCACGCCTGCATCCTTCAGGGTCTTGGCGAAGCGCTCCAGGTACAGAGGGCCCACGGTGGTGTTGGTGACGATGACCACCCGTGCCTGCGGCAGATGGGGCAACACCAGGTCGGCCCGATCCATGAGACCCGGGCCAATGTGGATGGGATAGGAACGGTCCCCCAGGTCAACGCCCAGGGTCTGCATGAGGATGTGCATGGATTTAATTTCTCTGCCTGATTGCCGATATGCCGGGTGCCTACGCTGTCTAGTACACTCGCCCACCCGGCAGGAAGCTCATTATATCGACCCTCCCGGCCTGGTTATCCGGATACAGCCACCCAAATACATGTGCATCGCCCCCACAAAACGTCCCGCCCTCATGCTGGCGTGCCCGATCACCCCAGGGGATGCCTGACATGAGTCCGGTGATTCGCGACTGGTGGAAGGTCTTAGGCCTGGTGGCCCTGGTCTGGGGCGGCCTCTACCTGCTCCTGGCCCCCACCGGCGCCCAGATGGTGGGCATTTGGGAGCGCTCGGAGACCTACGCCCACGGCTACGTGGTGCTGCCCATCGCCCTCTGGCTGGTATGGCGCAAGCGTCATCTGCTCATGGCCGCACCGGCAGCGCCGGATTGGCGCGTCCTGATTTTCGCCCTGGGTGCGGCCATCCTCTGGCTGCTGGCTCGCCTGATGAGCGTCAACGTGGTGGAGCAGTACGCCTTCGTGGGCCTGCTGATCTGCGCTGTGTGGCTGTTGCTGGGCAACCGTGCCTCCCGGGTGATGCTGTTTCCCCTGGCTTACCTGCTGCTCATGGTGCCCAACGGCGACAACTTCCTGCCCCAGCTCATGAACATCACCGCCGACATCACGGTGTTCACCCTGCGACTCTGGGGCCTGCCGGTATTCCGGGAGGGCACCTTCTTCTCCCTGCCCAGCGGCGACTGGAGCGTGGTGGAAGGCTGTTCCGGCATCCGTTACATCATCTCCTCCGTGACCCTGGGGGTGTTGTACGCCTATCTGACCTACCAGACCCTGTGGAAGCGCATCGCCTTCAGCATCGCCGCCTTCGTGGTGCCCATCCTGGCAAACGGCATGCGCGCCACACTCATCGTGCTCATCGCCCACTACTCCGACATGAAGCTGGCCCTGGGGGTGGACCACTTCATCTATGGCTGGGTGTGGTTCGGCATCGTCATGCTCATCATGTTCGCCGTGGGCAACATCTGGCGGGAAGATACCCTGGCCGAGGAACATCACGCCCCTGCTGCACAGGTCCCCAGGCTGGGTCTTGTCCCCGCTGGCGTGCTGCTGGCCCTGGTGGCCCTGGTGGCCTGGTATGCCCATCACCTGGACAACCGCCCGCCCCTGGTCTCCCCCCTGGCCCAGGTGGG
>CAZVNY010000069.1:0-8530 GCA_964628785.1 uncultured Thiobacillus sp. | reverse complement strand
CCCTGCCCGATGGCCGGATCCTGGGCTTCGTGGATGTGCCGGGCCACGAAAGGCTGATCCACAACATGCTGGCCGGGGTCAGCGGCATCGATTTCGTGCTGTTGGTCATCGCCGCCGACGATGGGCCCATGTCCCAGACCCGGGAGCACCTGGAACTGCTGGATCTTCTCGGACTCCAGCGGGGGGCGGTGGCCCTGAGCAAGATCGATGCCGTGGACCCGCAACGGCGTGCCGAGGCGGAAGCGGAGATCACAGCCCTGCTGGCGGGCACCCGCCTGGCCCACAGCCCGGTGTTTACGGTCTCCGCCCCCACGGGGGAGGGGGTGGCGGCCTTGCGCACCCATCTGCAGGAGACCGCCGCCGCCGTACCCCTGCGCTCGGCCGACGGGCGTTTCCGCCTGGCCATCGATCGCAGCTTCACCCTGCCCGGGGTGGGGACGGTGGTGACCGGCACGGTGCATAGCGGCCGGGTGGCCGTGGGTGACAGCCTGGTGATCGGCCCGGCCGGATTCCCGGCCCGGGTGCGGGGGCTCCATGTCAAGGACCGGCCTGCCCTGCAGGGCCAGGCCGGCGACCGCTGCGCCCTGGCCCTGAAGGGGGATTTCAGCCGGCAGGACGTGGGCCGCGGCATGTGGCTGGTGGATGGGGCCCTGGCCATCCCCCTGAGCCGTTTCCAGGCCGAGCTGCGGGTGCCGCCGCAGCAGAAGCCGGTGACCCACATGCAGGTCGTGCACCTGCATCTGGGCACGGACGACATCCCTGCTCGGCTGGCCCTGCTGGAAGGCCAGGAGGCGGCCCCCGGCAGCCGCGCCCTGGTGGAGATCCTGCTGGAACGGGAGACCCTGGCCCTGGTGGGCGACCGCTTCATCCTGCGGGATGCGGGGGCCCGACGCACCGTGGCCGGCGGCCGGGTGCTGGACATCTTTCCGCCCCGGCGGCACAAGCGCAGTCCCCAACGCCTGGCCTGGCTGCGTGGTCTGGACAGGACGGACCCGGCCGCCAGCCTGGTCCAGTTGGCGGCCGGATCCCCCAGCGGCATCGACCTGGGGCGTCTTGCCCTGGCCTGGAACCTGGGGGAGGCGCAGGCCCAGGCCCTGTGGCAAAGCTCAGGCCTGCGCCTGGTGCGGGATGCCGCCACCATGCTTGGCGTGGATCAGGCTGTCTGGCAGACCCTGGCGGCGAAACTGCTGGCCAGCCTGGCCGAGGAACACACCCGCGCCCCGGACATGATCGGCGTGACGCGGGAACGCCTGCGACGCATGACTTCCGCCCAACTGTCGCCGGTGCTGTTCAGTGCCCTGGTGGCGGAGCTCATGGCTGCAGGGGCCCTGGCCCAGACCCGGGCCTGGCTGCATCTGCCCCAGCACCGGGCCCGGGTTTCCGTCGCCGACCGGGACCTGTTCGCCGTGCTGCGGCCCCTGCTGGATGCCCACTGGTTCAACCCACCCCGGGTACGGGACGTGGCCACAGCCACGGGGGTCCCGGAGGATACGGTGCGGCGCCTGTTCAAGACCCTGGCCCGAGCCGGCGAACTCTATCCCGTGGCCCATGACCACTATTTCACCGCCACGGCGGTGGCGGAACTGGCGGAGCTGGTGGGGCAGCTTGCCGAGTCCCCGACAGGGGCCCGCATCGCCAGCCTGCGGGATGCCTTGGCCAGTCTCCAGCCCGCCGGGGCAGTGGACCCGGGGGGCAGTGGAGGCAGTGGGGGCCGCAGGGTCGCCACCCGCATCCTCGAATTCTTCGACCGGGTCGGCTACACTCGCCGCGTTCGGGATGCGCATGTCCTGCGGGGCAAGAGCGACGCAAGCTACGGGACAGCCTTTTGAACCTGGGGTAGCCGGGTTGCAGTGCCCGACAGCAAGGAAGAGATCGTTCCCCGGTGGGGCGCCCGGTCTTCAAAACCGGGAGGGGCCGCCAGGCGGTCCCTGGTAGGTTCGACTCCTGCTCTCTTCCGCCATCGACCACTTCGCACTCGCCATTCTCTGCCAAGGGGGCGTGTTTGTCCTACTTGCAGGGGGCGTGGCGGTATCATCCCCGCCTCTTGGGGGGATAGGCATGGAACTGGCGTTGGCCGCCCTGGGCGGTTTCGTGGTGGGTTTGTTGCTCCTGCTCCTGTTACGCGGGCGCTGGCTGGCCCGGGTGGCCGGGCTGGAGGTGGAACTGACGGGCATGCACGCCCGCTTGGTCCAGGCCCAGCAGGCCGAAGCGGACAAACAGACCCTCCTGGCCCAGACGGAGAAGAAGCTGGCCCATACCTTCTCGGCCCTGTCTGCCGCGGCCCTGCGCCACAACAACCAGGCCTTTCTGGACCTGGCCAAACAGAATCTGGCGACTTTTCACGAAAATGCCAAAGGGGATCTGGCCGCCCGGCAACAGGCGGTGGAGGGCTTGGTGCATCCCTTGGCCCGCACCCTGGAAAAGCTCTCCAGCCAGCACCAGGACATGGAGAAGACCCGGGCCGGTGCCTATGCCGGCCTCAGCCAGCAGGTCCAGGCGTTGCTGGACGCGCAACTGGCATTGCGCCAGGAGACCGGACGCCTGGTGACCGCCCTGCGCCGGCCCGAGGTGCGAGGGCGCTGGGGCGAGGCCCAGTTGCGCCGGGTGGTGGAGATGGCGGGCATGCAGGCGCACTGCGACTTCTTCGAGCAGGAGAGCACGGATGCGGGGCGTCGACCCGACATGGTGGTGCGCCTGCCTGCCGGCAAGAGCGTGGTGCTGGACGCCAAGGCCCCTCTGGCGGCCTATCTGGAGGCCGTGGAGGCGGATGCGGAGGAGGCCCGTGAACAGGCCCTGACCCGTTTCGCCCGGCACGTGCGCGGCCATGTACAGCAACTGGCGGGCAAGGCCTACTGGCAGGAGTTCCAGCCCGCGCCGGAGTTCGTGGTCTTGTTTCTGCCCGGGGAGGTCTTTTTCAGCGCTGCCCTGCAGGTCGACCCGGAGCTCCTGGAATTTGCCGCCGAGCGCCAGGTGATCCTGGCCACCCCCACCACCCTGCTGGCCCTGTTGAAGGCGGTGTATTACGGCTGGCGCCAGGAGGCCCTGACGGACAACGCCCGGCAGATTTCCGCCCTGGGCCGGGAACTCCACGACCGCCTGGCGGTGCTGCTGAGCCATTGGGCCGGCGTGGGCAAGCACCTGGGTCAGGCCACCGAGGCCTACAACCGGGCCGTGGGCTCCCTGGAAACCCGGGTCCTGGTCAGCGCGCGCAAATTCCAGGACCTGCAGGTGACGGAGGGTGACAAGGCCCTGAACCAGCCGCCCCGGGTGGAGGTCATGCCCCGCCTGCCGGACGATTCCCCGGATTGAGCCTGCAACCTTGAATTCCGCCTGGATGCTGGTGGCCGGCCTGTGCTTCGCCCTCATGAGCGGGGTGGTGAAGCAGGCCGCCTATTGGTTCACGGGGGCGGAGCTGGTGTTCTACCGTTCGGTGTTCGCCTTCCTGCTCATCGCCATACCCCTGTTGTGGCGGCATCGGGGGGACGGCCTGCGGGTGCTGAGCGGAAACCACCTGATGCTGCACCTGCGCCGCAGCCTGGTGGGCTTTCTCGCCCTGGCCAGCTTCTTCCACGCCCTGGTGCACCTGCCCATGGCCATGGCGGTAACCCTGAACTACGCCTCGCCCCTGTTCCTGGCCCTGATGATGCCCTGGCAGCTGCAGGAGCGCCCCAGCCTGTTCCAGTACAGTGCCGTGGCCCTGGGCTTTATCGGGGTGAGCCTCCTGCTGCAGCCCTGGAATGCCCAGGGCGCGGACCTGGGCGTCGGTCTCATCGGCCTGTTCTCCGGGGTCATGGCGGCCTTTGCCTATGTGAACGTGCGCAGGCTGGGGCAATTGAAGGAGCCCGAGTGGCGCACGGTGTTCTGGTTTTCCGCCGTCTGCGTCCTGGGGGCCGGGGCCATGGCCAGCGTGGGGGGCTGGCATGCCCTGGACCTGCAAACCCTGCCCTGGTTGCTGCTCCTGGGCCTGCTGGCCACCCTGGGTCAGCTGGCCATGACCCGGGCCTATCGCACGGGACGCACGGCCCTGGTGGCCAGCTTTGCCTTCAGCACTGTGCTGTTTTCCGCCTTGTTGGAAGTTCTGCTGTTTCAGGAGAAGATGCCCACCGTGGCCTGGATGGGCATGGCCGTCATCGTCCTGGCCGGGATCTGGGCGGCCTGGTTGAGCTTGGGAGAAAAGGCATGATCACCATCAAGACAGAAGACCGGCTGGTCAGCGTGGCCGTCCTGGGGGAATTCACCCTGGCGGACTACCAGGACTTCGAGCAGCACGTGTTGCACAACCTGCAGTTCCAGGGCGGCGTCTATCTGCTCATGGACCTGCGCGACATGCTGCGCTACACCCTGGACGTGGCCTGGGAAGGCATACGCTTCTCCCGGGAGCATCGCTACGACTTCCGCAGGATTGCCGTGGTGGCCACGGACCAGTGGCACGTGTGGCTGGCCTGGCTGAACCAGCTCATCGTGGACGGCGAAATCCGGGTGTTCGACGACGCGGGCCTGGCCCTGGAGTGGCTGCGGCAGAAGGATTGAACCCCAAGGAGCGGCGGATCCTGCTGCGGGGGCCAGGTCCAATCCGGTCTTTGTCAGACCTCCACGATCTCGAAGTCGTGGCTCATCTGCGCCGTCTTGCCCAGCATGATGCTGGCGGAACAGTACTTCTCCGCCGACAGCCGGATGGCCCGTTCCACCATCTCGGGCTTCAGGTTCCGTCCGCTGACCGTGAAGTGCATGTGGATGTGGGTGAACACCTTGGGGTGCTCCGTGGCCCGCTCCGCCTCGATGGACACCTCGCAGTCCACCACGTCCTGCCGGCTTTTCTGCAGGATCATGATGACGTCCACCGAGGTGCAGCCGCCGGCCCCCATGAGCAGCATCTCCATGGGCCTGGGCCCCAGGTTCTTGCCGCCGATGTCCGGGGCGCCATCCATGACCAAGGCGTGTCCGCTGGCGGACTCCGCCATGAAACACACCCCTTCCACCCATTTCACGCGGGTCTTCATGTTGCTTCCTTTCCTGTGGCTGTCAGTACTGTAAACGGTACCAGAGCCGGCCTAGCCATTCATGGCAGGCCAGATGGCTCTGGAGCAGGGCCTGGGGGTGGGGAATGAAGTCGAACAGCTGCGACTCGCCTTCCAGGCGGTAACCGGTGCCCGCCGGGATGACCTTGATCCCCACCCGTTCGAACTCCGGCATGGCCCGGGCCAGATGCCAGGCGTGGGTCACCAGGTAGACCCGCTGGATACCGGCCTTGTGCAGGATCTCCGCCGAGAACAGGGCATTTTCCCGGGTGGTGCGGGACCGATCCTCCTGCCAGCGCACCGGTACACGGTATTCATCCCGCAGCACGGCTGCCATGATCCCGGCCTCGGGCAGCGATTCGCCTTCGGGGGAACCACCGCTCACCAGCACGGGCTTGCCCAGCGTACGCGCCAGTTGGGCGCCATAACGCAAGCGCTCCTGGCTGAAGCGGTTGATGGTATCCCCCCCGAACTCCACGGAATTACGGATGCGCCCACCCCCCAGGATGACGATGGCGTCCGCCTCCCGGCCGCTAAGGACCACGGGTTCGGGGGCCAGGCTGTCCAGGAAACGGCTGGCGACGATGGGCGTGGACAGCAGCCACAGCAGGGCCAGGCTGAGACCCAGCAAAGTCCGGCTCAGGCGGGGGTGGGCGCGCCAGAGCATGAGGCCAAGCCCTCCCAGGAGAAGCAGACTCAGGGGGGGCAGCAGGAAAGCCGCAATGAGATTGGTGAGCAGCCAGGTGGTGGTCATGACGGCATTATCTCCATGGGGCATGCCGGGAGAAAGAGCGGTTTGACAGGGCCCGGACCTGGGCCCTAAAATCACGCGCTTTCCGTGGTCCCCCATTTTTGGATAACGACATGAAAACCTTTTCCGCCAAGCCCCACGAAGTACAGCACGGCTGGTACGTGGTGGACGGCACCGACAAGGTGCTGGGCCGTCTGGCCTCCGAGATCGCCCGCCGCCTGCGGGGCAAGCACAAGGCCATCTATACCCCCCATGTGGATACCGGTGACTACATCGTCGTGGTGAATGCGGACAAGATCCGTGTGACCGGCAACAAGGCCGAGGACAAGATCTACTATCGCCATTCCGGCTATCCCGGCGGTCTCTACGAGACCAGCTTCGGCAACATGCAGGCCCGCTTCCCCGGTCGCGCCCTGGAGCAGGCCGTGAAGGGCATGCTGCCCAAGGGTCCCCTGGGCTACGCCATGCTCAAGAAACTGAAGGTCTATGCCGGCGATGTCCATCCCCACGCCGCCCAGCAGCCTCAGACCCTGGAAATCTAAGGAACATCCATGATCGGCAACTACTATTACGGAACCGGCCGGCGCAAGAGCTCCGTGGCCCGTGTCTTCCTCAAGTCCGGCTCCGGCAACATCCTGGTGAACGGTCGCCCGGTGGACGAATACTTCGCCCGGGAGACCGGCCGCATGATCGTGCGCCAGCCCCTGGTCCTGACCGATCGGGTGGGCAGCTTCGACATCATGGTGAACGTCAGCGGCGGTGGCGAATCCGGCCAGGCCGGTGCCGTGCGCCATGGCATCACCCGCGCCCTGATCGAGTACGATGCGGCCTTGAAGGGCGACCTGAAGCGTGCCGGTCTGGTGACCCGGGATGCCCGTACCGTGGAGCGCAAGAAGGTGGGTCTGCACAAGGCCCGTCGTCGCAAGCAGTTCTCCAAGCGCTGATTCATCGCCTGGAGGCGAGCCCTATCGCGAACAGCCGCCTCCGGGCGGCTTTTCTGTTTTTGAGCACGGACGCCCCGGCCCAGGCCGGGGTACGAACCACAGCAGGGTTCCGGCACTGGCCGGAATGCTTCAACCATCAGCGGCGCAAATTCGGTTTCCGCGCCACATGAAGGAGTCAGGGCATGATCAAGGTCGGCATCGTCGGCGGCACGGGCTACACGGGGGTGGAGTTGCTGCGCCTGCTGTGTCAGCACCCGCAAGTGGAACTCACCGCCATCACCTCGCGCAAGGAAGCCGGCATGCCGGTGACGGACATGTTTCCCTCCCTGCGCGGGCGGGTGGCCCTGGCCTTCACCACCCCGGAGGCGGCGGCCCTGAAGGACTGTGACGTGGTGTTCTTTGCCACCCCCAATGGCGTGGCCATGCAGCAGACCCGGGAGCTCCTGGATGCGGGCGTGAAGGTCATCGACCTGGCCGCCGACTTCCGCATCACCGACCTCGCCGAATGGTCCAGGTGGTATGGCATGCAGCACGCCTGCCCGGACCTGGTGGCCGAGGCGGTGTACGGCCTGCCGGAAATCAACCGGGCCCAGGTGGGGGGCGCACGCCTCATCGCCAACCCGGGCTGCTATCCCACCGCCGTGCAACTGGGTTTCCTGCCCCTGGTGGAGGCGGGGGTGATCGATACCACCTGGATGGTGGCGGACTGCAAGTCCGGCGTCTCCGGTGCCGGCCGCAAGGCCGAAGTGGCCACCCTGTTCGCCGAGGCCTCGGACAGCTTCAAGGCCTATGCCGTGCCGGGCCACCGGCATTGGCCGGAAATCCGCCAGGGCCTCAACCGCATGGCGGGCTTCAGCGGCGACAGGAGCGTGGGGCTCACCTTCGTGCCCCACCTCACCCCCCTGATCCGCGGCATCCACGCCACCCTGTATTGCAGGCTCACCCAGGACGTGGATGTGCAGGCCCTTTTCGAGGCGCGTTACGCCGACGAGTATTTCGTGGACGTGCTGCCCGCCAAATCCCACCCGGAAACCCGTAGCGTGCGGGCCTCCAACCTCTGCCGCATCGCCGTGCACCGGCCCCAGGGCGGGGATACGGTGGTGGTGCTGTCGGTCATCGACAACTTGGTGAAGGGGGCGGCGGGCCAGGCGGTACAGAACATGAACATCCTCTTTGGCCTGGCGGAAAACCAGGGCCTGACCCAGCTGCCCGTGGCGCCCTGAACCCCGGCTTGCCCGGACATCGGCCTTTTTCGCGGGCTTTTTCATTGACGCAGGGCTTGTGCATGCGCACAATGCACCCACTTATGCGCCAGGCTTGCCGTGTGTGCCGCGGCCAGAGACCTGTACCGCATAGCCCCTTCAACAGGAGAAATTCATGAATGCAACGACCGAAATGTCTCCCTTCACCTTCACCGACAGTGCCGCCAACAAGGTCAAGGCCCTGATCGATGAGGAGGGCAACCCCGAGCTGAAACTGCGCGTGTTCGTCACCGGCGGTGGCTGCTCAGGCTTCCAGTACGGCTTCACCTTCGACGAGGTACAGAACGATGACGACATGGTCATGGAAAAGAACGGCGTGACCCTGCTCATCGATTCCATGAGCATGCAGTACATGCTGGGGGCCGAGATCGACTATACCGAAGGTCTGGAAGGCGCCCAGTTCGTGATCAAGAACCCCACGGCCCAGTCCACCTGTGGTTGCGGTTCTTCCTTCTCGACCTGATCCGGCTCATACCAAACACGGCGGCCCGGGCCGCCTTTCTTTTTGTCTGTCTCTTTTGTGAATGCCATGACTGCGAAACAGAAGATCGTCGC
>CAZVNY010000068.1:0-8544 GCA_964628785.1 uncultured Thiobacillus sp. | reverse complement strand
CACCGCCAGGTAGTCCGCCTTGATGGCGGCGGCGGTCTTGATGTCTTCGATGTCCTTGTCCGTCAGGGCGGAGGCCGAGAGCCCGCCGCCCTTGCGGTTGATGCCCTTGTTGTTGGACAGCACACCACCCTGGATGACCTTGCAGTGCACTTCCATACCCTGCACGTCTTCCACCCACAGTTCGATACGCCCATCGTCCAGCAAGAGGGTGGCTCCCCTGGACACATCCTTCACCAGCTCCTTGTAATCCAGACCCACCCGGGCCTGGTCCCCCATGGGACAAGTGGCATCCAGGATGAAGTGGTCGCCCGCCTGGAGGGTGATCTTGCCGTCCCTGAATTTGCCGATACGGATCTTGGGCCCTTGCAGGTCCACCAGCACCCCCACGGCCCGGGCCCGGGTCTTGGCCAGGGCACGTACAAGTTCACAGCGTTGTTGATGCTCCGCAGCGGTGCCGTGGGAAAAGTTCAGGCGCACCACATCCAGGCCCGCCTCCATCATCTTGTCCAGCGTTTTCGGATCAGCGCTGGCAGGCCCCAGGGTGGCGACAATTTTCGTTCGGCGAATCATGTTTTGAGGAAAAGGGGAAATACGCACCGAGTCAGAACATGACCCGATTGCCTTCCATAGCCTTTCCCATATCCCGTTTCTCGTTAGTTGGCGGCCCGTTTTTCCAGGATTTCCACAGCGGGCAGAACCTTGCCCTCCAGGTACTCCAGGAAGGCGCCGCCGGCGGTGGAGATGTAGGACACCTTGTCATAGATGTCGTACTTCTGGATGGCGGCAATGGTATCGCCGCCCCCGGCCAGGGTGAAGGCCTTGGTCTCGGCGATGGCCTTGGCAATGGCCTTGGTGCCCGCGCCGAACTGGTCGAATTCGAACACCCCCACCGGGCCGTTCCACACCACGGTGCCGGCCTGCATGATGATGTCCACCAGTTCCTGGGCGGATTTGGGACCGATGTCGAAGATCATGTCGTCATCCGCCACGTCGTCGGCACTCTTGCCCACGGCGGGCTCGTTGGCGTCGAACTGCTTGCCCACCACCACGTCCACGGCGATGGGGATATTGGCGCCCCGGACCTGCATCTTCTCAATGAGGGCTTTGGCCGTGGGGATGAGGTCGTTCTCGCACAGGGACTTGCCCACATTGCGACCGGTGGCGGCCAGGAAGGTATTGGCGATGCCGCCACCCACCACCAGCTGGTCACATTTCTCGGCCAGGGCCTCCAGCACGGTGAGCTTGGTGGAGACCTTGGAGCCGCCCACGATAGCCACCATGGGCCGAGCAGGGTTGGCCAGGGCCTGAGCCAGGGCCTCCAACTCCTCGCTCACCAGCATGCCGGCACAGGCGGTGGGGGCGTACTGGGCGATGCCGTAGGTGGAGGCCTGGGCCCGGTGGGCGGTGCCGAAGGCATCCATGACGAAGACGTCGCACAGGGCGGCGTACTTGCGTGCGGTCTCTTCCAGGTTCTTCTTCTCGCCCACGTTGACACGGCAGTTTTCCAGCAGCACCACTTCACCTGCGGCCACGTCGAAACCACCGTCCACCCAGTCCTTGATCAGGCGCACGGGCCTGCCCAGCTTGGCGGACATGACCTCGGCCACCGGGGCCAGGGAGACCTCGGGGGTCCATTCACCTTCAGTAGGACGACCCAGGTGGGAAGTCACCATGACCCGGGCGCCCGCCTTCAGGGCGTGCTCGATGGTGGGCATGGAGGCGGTGATACGGGCATCTGAAGTGACCTTGCCGTCTTTGACGGGCACGTTCAGGTCAGCACGAATGAAGACGCGCTTGCCTTTCAGGTCCAGGTCGGTCATGCGCAGGAATTTGGCCATGGTAGGGCTCCTTCGAGAGTTAAGCGGTAAGGGATACACACCGCGATACGTGGGCGCATGCCTTACGGCTCAGTCGTGCCGTGGGAGGTGGGTGGGCGGAAAGATCTTCCACCCACCCCGCGGGGGTCAGCTGCTTACTTGGCTACGTGCTCCACCAGACGCAGCATGTTGCAGGTGTAGCCGTACTCGTTGTCGTACCAGGACACCACCTTGACGAAGGTGTCGTCCAGGGCGATGCCGGCCTCGGCGTCGAAGGTGGAGGGCGCGGAGTTGCCCACGAAGTCGGTGGACACCACCTTCTCCTCGGTGTAACCCAGCACGCCCTTCATGGCGCCTTCGGAGGCGGCCTTCATGGCGGCACAGATCTCCGCGTAGGAGGCGGGCTTCTCCAGTTCCACGGTGAGGTCCACCACGGACACGTCGGAGGTGGGCACGCGGAAGGCCATGCCGGTGAGCTTCTTGTTCAGGCTGGGGATGACCTTGCCCACGGCCTTGGCGGCACCGGTGGAAGAGGGAATGATGTTCTCCAGGATGCCCCGGCCACCGCGCCAGTCCTTCTTGGACGGGCCATCCACGGTCTTCTGGGTGGCGGTGGCGGCGTGCACGGTGGACATCAGGCCGCGCTTGATGCCCCAGTTGTCGTTCAGCACCTTGGCCACCGGGGCCAGGCAGTTGGTGGTACAGGAGGCGGCGGAGACGATGTTCTGGCCGACGTAGTCCGCGTGGTTCACACCGTAGACGAACATGGGCGTGTCGTCCTTGGAGGGAGCGGACTGCACCACCTTCTTGGCGCCGGCGGCAATGTGGGCCTGGCAGGACTCGGTGGTGAGGAAGAAGCCGGTGCAGTCGATGACGATGTCGGCAGCCACTTCGTTCCACTTCAGGTTGGCCGGATCCTTCTCAGCGGTGAGACGGATCTTCTTGCCGTTCACCACCATGTTGTTGCCATCCAGGCCGATTTCACCCGGGAAACGGCCGTGCACGGAGTCGTACTTCAGCATGTAGCAGAGGTAGTCGGGGTCCAGCAGGTCGTTGATGGCGACCACTTCCAGGTTGGGGAAATCCTTGGTGATGGCACGGAAGACCATGCGACCGATACGCCCAAAACCATTGATGCCGACTTTGATTGCCATGTGTTTACTCCTTGTATGAATGGGAAATGAAACCGGTTACAGAATAGCCTTGACGGTGTTGAGCCCATTTTGGCTGCGGCCGGGCGCCGTGGCGCCCTTGCCGTTCGCGAAGCTCACGTCAGCCTGCACCGAAATGTGCCGGGTCATCAAAGCATGCCCTTCACGGTATTGACGACATTTTCCACGGTGAAGCCGAATTCCTTGAACAGCAGCCCGGCGGGGGCGGATTCACCGAAGCGGTCCAGACCGATGACGGCACCGCGCAGGCCTACGTACTTCCACCAGGCATCGGTGACTCCGGCCTCGATGGCCACCTTGCGCGCGCCGGGCAGCAGGACGCTGTCACGATAGGCCTTGTCCTGCCGGTCGAAGGTGTTGGTGCAGGGCAGGGAGACCACGCGGGCGGCGATGCCGTCGGCCTGCAGGGCTGCCTGGGCCTGCACGGCCAGTTCCACCTCGGAACCGGTGGCGATGAGCACCACCTGGGCCTTGCCGGCACTCTCGGAGAGGACATAACCCCCCTTGCGGATGTCGGCGATCTGGGCGTCGCTGCGCTGGATGAAGGGCAGGTTCTGCCGGGAGAGCACCAGGCTGGTGGGACCATCCGACTTTTCCACAGCGGCGGCCCAGGCCACCAGGGTCTCGGTGGTGTCACAGGGGCGCCAGACGTGCATGTTGGGGATCATGCGCAGGGTGGCGGTCTGCTCCACGGGCTGGTGGGTGGGGCCATCCTCCCCCAGACCGATGGAATCGTGGGTGAAGACGTAGATCACCCGCTGTCGCATCAGGGCGGACATGCGCAGGGCGTTGCGCGCATATTCGGAGAACATCAGGAAGGTGCCGCCGAAGGGCAGGATGCCGCCATGCAGGGCCAGGCCGTTCATGATGTGGGACATACCGAACTCACGCACACCGTAGGAGATGTAGTTGCCGCCCGGATTGCGGTGCAGGGTGTGGCAGCCAGGCCAGTTGGTGAGGTTGGAGCCGGTCAGGTCGGCAGAACCCCCTACCCGCTCGGGCAGGGTGGACACCAGGCGCTCGATGGCCAGCTGGCTGGCCTTGCGGGTGGCCACGGTTTCGGCCTTCTCCAAAGTGGTCTGCATGGCAGCGGCCACGCGTGCAGACCAGTCGGCGGGCAGTTCACCGGCCATGCGGCGCTTGAACTCGGCGGCCTCGGCGGGGAAGGCCTGGGCATACTCGGCAAACTTGTTGTCCCAGAGCTTTTCCAGGCCCTCGCCCTTGGTCTTGGCATCCCAGCCTTCGTAGATGTCCTGGGGGATGACGAAGGGCTCGTGGTTCCAGCCGATGTTCTTGCGTGTGTCCTCCACCTCGGTGGTACCCAGGGCGGCACCGTGCACGTCGTGGGTGCCTTCCTTGTTGGGAGAGCCCTTGCCGATGATGGTCTTGCACTGGATGAGCACAGGCTTGTCCGTGGACTGCTTGGCCTGTTGTACGGCCGCTTCCACGGCAGTGAAGTCGTGGCCGTTGACGTTGCGGATCACCTGCCAGCCATAGGCCTCGAAGCGACCGCACACGTCCTCGGTGAACCAGCCTTCGGTGTGGCCGTCGATGGAGATGCCGTTGTCGTCCCAGATGGCGATGAGCTTGTTCAGCTTCCAGGTACCGGCCAGGGAGCAGGCCTCGTGGGAGATGCCCTCCATGAGGCAGCCATCCCCCATGAAGACATAGGTGTGGTGGTTGACGATGTCATGGCCGGGCTTGTTGAACTCGTGGGCCAGCAGCTTTTCCGCCATGGCCATGCCGACGGCGTTGGTGATGCCCTGGCCCAGGGGGCCGGTGGTGGTCTCCACGCCGGGGGCGTAACCGTATTCCGGGTGGCCCGGGGTCTTGGAGTGGAGCTGACGGAAGTTCTTGATGTCCTCTATGCTCAGGTCGTAGCCCGTCAGGTGCAGCAGGGCGTAGATCAGCATGGAACCGTGGCCGTTGGAGAGTACGAAGCGGTCCCGGTCCGCCCACTTGGGGTTGGTCGGGTTGTGGCGCAGGTGATGGTTCCACACCACTTCAGCAATTTCCGCCATGCCCATGGGGGCGCCGGGGTGGCCGGAATTGGCCTTTTGCACGGCATCCATCGCCAGGGCGCGGATGGCGTTCGCGAGGTCGGTACGTGTAGCCATGTTGTTGTTTCCTCGAAGAAAAAACCGTTTTTGCCCCGATTTGGGCGGAAAACGTCGATTATCTATGAGCCCCCAGGGCAGAGCAAGGTGATCCAGACGCTGAAATGCGCGGCAAAGCCCTGTTCCCGGGGCTTGTGGCCTGGCTTTGTGCGCTCAGGGAGGCGAAGACGTGCTGAATTAAAATGTTTTTATATTCGCAAATACAGGGTTTATGGCCTGGGCCCGGCTATGCATTCCTTGGCTATGCATTCCTTATATGCATCCCTTGCTCAGGATGCTTGTTTGTCTGTGATGGTGATGCCCAGGACCCAGTCCTGCCATTGCTCCAGCAGGGCCGCCGTGGAAGCCGCCAGCACGGAACGGTTCCAGGGGTCGCCATCGCTGAAGCGCTCCCCGCCCAGTTTGCAGCTGGCGCCTCCGGCCTCGGCGAGGATCAGACAGCCGGCGGCATAGTCCCAGAGCTTCTGTCCGCCATGCAGGTAGACGTGCATGCGCCCGGCGGCCACATAACACCAGTCCAGGGTACTGGCGCCCAGATTGCGTTGCGAGCCGAAGGGGTGTTTGCTGGCGATACGGCCTGCCAGTTGCCGGTCGATGCGTTTCAGATCGATGGAGGCCATGCAACGCCGCAGTTCGGTGGGGGGCTGTTTCAGGGGCAGGCGCGCCCCGTTGAGAAAGGCGCCCTGGCCCTTGACGGCATAAAAGGCCTCGTCCAGGTTGGGGTCGTAGACCACGCCCAGTACGCTTTTTTGCGCCCGGATCAGGGCCACGGAGATGGCAAAAATCGGCAGGCCGTTGACGAAATTGCTGGTGCCGTCGATGGGATCCACGCACCACAGACCCTCACTGCCCCGTCCCCACAGCGCACGCTGTTCGGACTCGGTCATCTCCTCTCCCAGCACGGGGTAGGGGGCTATGGCCTGCAGGCGCTGGATCAGGGCCGTCTGGGCCGCCACGTCCGCTTCCGTGAGGATGCTGCCATCCACTTTGCGGGCATGGGCCACCTTCAGATAGCGGGGCATGACCTCCTCGCGCCCCACTGCCCGACAGGCGGCGATGACCTGGTCCAGGATGGCCTTCAGCTGCGCCACTTGATGGAGCAACCCATGCTGGGGATCTGCTCGGCGGGACCTTGCTGGGTGCGCGCCACCTGTTGCATGGCCTCGAACAGCTCCCTGCGGGCATCTTCCGGGGCGGTCTCCTTGCGGGAGGCATCCAGGCGGCCCCGGTATTGCAGTTCCAGGTCCCGGTTGAAGCCGAAGAAGTCCGGGGTGCAGACCGCGCCATAGGCCTTGGCCACTTCCTGGCTGGTGTCCAGGACGTAGGGCATGGGCAAGGCCAGGTCCCGGGCCAGGCGCTGCATGTTTTCGAAGGAGTCCTCGAGGTATTCCGCCGGGTCATTGGCCATGATGGCGATGGCGCCTATGCCCAGGGCCTGCAAGTCGCGCACGTCCCGCACGATGCGCTGGATGACCGCCTTGACATAGGGGCAATGGTTGCAGATGAACATCAGCAACAGCCCGTTGGGGCCGGCCACGTCCCCCAGGCTATAGGTCTTGCCGTCCACGCCGGGGAGGGAGAAATCCACTGCCTTCCAGCCGAAATCGCAGACGGGGGTTTCCAGGCTTACCAAAACAGCGCTCCCGTTTGAATCCAGGGTCGCGATAATACCACTCAGCACCACCCAGCCATCCCGCTTCCCGCATGCCTGCCGTCCTTCGATTGCCGATTCCCTCCGCATCCAGACCATGAGCACACATCGCTTCCATTGCCCCCTGCCCCTGGCGCCGGATCGCGTGGTGAGTCTGCCCGATGCGGTGGCGCGTCATGCGGTGCGGGTGCTGCGCCTGCGGGATGGCCAGGCCGTCACCCTGTTCAACGGTGACGGCCACGAATACCCGGGGGTCCTGAGCCTGGCTGGCCGTGCCAGCGTGCATTTGCTGGCCCGGCGCACACCCCGGCGGGAATCTCCCCTGGAGCTGCACCTGGTCCAGGGCATCTCCAGCGGCGAGCGCATGGATCTCACCGTGCAGAAGGCCGTGGAACTGGGGGTGAGCAGCATCCAGCCCCTGATGATGCGCCGCACCATCGTACGCCTGCAGGGGGAGAAACTGGCCAGACGCCGCGCCCACTGGCAGGCGGTGGTGGTTTCCGCCTGTGAGCAGTGTGGCCGTAACCGGGTGCCCCAGGTGGCGGCTATCCGGGACTTCGCTGACTGGCGCCGGGAATGGCAGCAAGAGGCCGGGCCCGGATTGGGCTTGCTGCTGGATCCAGCGGGGGAGCGGAGTCTGAGTGAGCTGCCGCGCCCGCAACAGGCCGTCACCCTGCTGGCGGGTCCGGAAGGGGGATTCGACGAGGCGGAGCGCGCCCAGGCGGTGGCGGCGGGCTGCATCGCTGTGCGCCTGGGGCCCCGCATCCTGCGCAGCGAAACGGCGGCCCTGGTGGCCCTGGCGGCCTTGCAGACCCTGTGGGGGGATTACGCCTGAACAAGCCCGGGCGGCCGCTGCATTGCGGTGGTCATTGTGCCATTGGCTGAGGGCGCTTAAGTTACGCAGGATCAATCCGTTAAGGAAACGCTGACCAAATCCCTTGCCGTCATTGCGCGCGCAGCGCGGCAAGCCAGAATCCATGCGCAAGCAATGACTTCTGGATCGCCACGTCGCTTGGCTCCCCGCGATGACGGATTTAATCAGCGTTTCCTTGAGTTCAAATGAACGTTAACGAGGAGTACGCCCCATGCCCAAGCTGGCCGAGGCAGACACAAATGCCTTCGTGCAATGGTTCCGTGCGGCCGCGCCCTACATCCATGCCTTTCGCGGCAAGACCTTCGTGGTGGCCTTTGGCGGCGATGCCCTGGCCGATGGCGGTTTTGCCAGCCTGATCTACGACTTCAACCTGCTCAACAGTCTGGGTGTGCGTCTGGTGCTGGTGCATGGCGTACGGCCCCAGATCGTGGAACGCCTGCTGGCCCAGGGGGAGGAACCCCAGTACGTGGCAGGCCTGCGGGTCACCGACGCAGACACCCTGGAGCTGGTGAAGGACGCCGTGGGCTCGGTGCGGGTGGACATCGAGAGCATGCTTTCCGTGGGCCTGCCCAATACTCCCATGGCGGGGGCCGAGATCCGGGTGGCCTCGGGCAACTTCGTCACCGCCCGCCCCGTGGGGGTGGTGGATGGCGTGGACCTGCAGTTCACCGGCGAGGTGCGCAAGATCGCCGACGCCGCCATCAACGCCCGCCTGAACGCCGGCGAGATCGTGCTGCTCTCCCCCCTGGGCTATTCCCCCACCGGCGAGGTGTTCAACCTGGCTCTGGAGGAGGTGGCCACCGCCGCGGCTATGGCCCTGCAGGCGGACAAACTGATCTTTCTCCTGGATCGGGGGGATTGCCGGGATGCCCGGGGCGAGCACATCAGCCAGCTCACGGTGGCCGCGGCCCAG
>CAZVNY010000067.1:0-8706 GCA_964628785.1 uncultured Thiobacillus sp. | reverse complement strand
GGCTATGGCCTGCTCCGCCCGCTCGGCAGCCTCTTGCAGAAAGGGGGCGCGCAACTTGCTGCGTTGCTGTTCGAAACGGGCCTCGATCTCACGGGACATGAGCAAGGCATCGTCCAGCACCTGCTGACGTGTCTGATCTGCCGCTTCGATGATCTCCCGGGCACGGGCCTCCGCATCCAGTAGACGTTTAAGAGGATCATCCATAATGCATTACCCCGGTGACGGCACCAGTCACCCCGCCATGGTCCAGGCAGAAGGCTCTGCCTGGACCATGGCCGGTGGTCCCGACAGATGCCGGTCCCTCCTGGCAGCCGTATTGACAGCCATCTTGACGTAAACCGCCAACATCTTCCTTGCTCTCCAGCAACGCTGTACAAAATCCCCTACTTCACCTTCACCTGCACCAGTTCTTCGCCCTCCGGGTCGGTGACGTGCACCGCACAAGCCAGGCAGGGATCGAAGGAATGCACCGTGCGCAGGATCTCGATGGGCTGCTTGGGATCATGCATGACGTGGTTGTGCTGCAAGGCCGCCTCATAGGGCCCGGGCTGACCGGCTGCATCCCGGGGACCGGCGTTCCAGGTGGTGGGCACCACGGTCTGGTAATTGGCGATGCGGCCATTCTCGATGACGATCCAGTGGGACAGGCCGCCACGTGAGGCCTCCATGAGGCCCACACCATGCATGGACTTGGCCCAGGTGGAGGGATCCCAGTACTGGTCGTTGAAGGTGCGCACATCGCCGGCCTTGATGTTGGCGACGAGCTGGTCGTACCAGCCCTGCATGTTGTCCGCCAGGATCTTGGCCATGAAGGTACGCGCTGCCGTGCGCCCCAGGGTGGAGTACAGGGCCTCCACCGGCACGTCCAGATGCTTGAGGGTGAAGTTGACCAGATCCTGGGCCTGCTTGTTGCCCGCGGCATACATGACCAGGATTTGTGCCAGAGGACCCACTTCCACGGACTTGCCCTTCCAGCGGGGCGACTTGATCCAGGAGTACTTCTCCTCCACGTTGAGTTGCTGATAGGGCGGCTTGGGACCGGTGTAGTTGAACTCGGTCTCCCCCTTCCAGGGGTGCAGACCCACGTCGTCACCGGTGCTGTACTTGTACCAGGCATGGGCGATGAATTCCTGGATCTCGTCACTTGCATCGAAATCCAGTTCGTGCACGGTGCTCAGATCCCGGTCCAGGATGGCCCCTCTGGGGATGAGGAAGGAATCCGGCGACCAGATGTCCTTCTCCGGCAGATCGCCGAAGGTGAGGAAATTGCCCAGACCCTCGCCCCGGCTGGCCCAATCCTTGTAGAAACCGGCAATGGCCAGGGTATCCGGCACATAGACCTGGTTCACGAAGTCCTGGATCTGACGGATGATGTTCTGCACCGCCTGCAGTCCCACCAAGTTGATGGCCGTGGCATCCTGCCCGCCACGGAAACGCGGACCGGCGCCCTTGCCCGTGTGACCGACGTCCACACTGATGGCGGCTGGCGTGCCTCCCACCAGGAAGTTGGGGTGCGGATTCTTGCCTCCGAAGATGGTCAGCAGCTTGGCCACGTCCCGCTGCCAGGCCAGGGCCTCCAGATAGTGGGCCACGGCCATGAGGTTGGCCTCGGGAGGCATCTTGTAGGCCGGGTGACCCCAATAGGCGTTGGCAAAAATGCCCAGCTGACCCTGCTCGACGAAGGTCTTCACCTTCTTCTGCACATCGGCGAAATAGCCGGGGGAGGATTTGGGCCAGTCGGACACGCTCTGGGCAAGGTAGGAAGTGGCCTTGGGATCCGCATTCAGCGCAGACACCACATCCACCCAGTCCAGGGCATGCAGGTGATAGAAGTGCATGACATGGTCCTGCACCTTCTGGGCACCGATCATCAGATTGCGGATCAGCTCCGCATTGAGCGGTATACGGTAATCCGGGAAGCTGCGATGGATGGCATCTTCCACGGCGCGCACGGAAGCAATGCCGTGGGTCAGGGTGCACACCCCGCAGATGCGCTGGGTGAAGGCCCAGGCGTCCCGCGGATCCCGATCCTTCATGATGATCTCGATGCCGCGCACCATGGTGCCGGAACTGTAGGCCTGGGTGATCCTGCCGGTGTCGTCGGTCTCCGCTTCGATACGCAGGTGGCCTTCGATGCGGGTAACGGGATCGACGACGATGCGACGGGCTTCGGAACGGGTATCGGTCATTGTTGTACTCATACTGTCCTCAGGCTTTCAGGAGTTCATCCAGGATGGTGTATTGTGCTTCGGCTTCGCGGGTTTCCGTGCCCTCACCCTGGGCCACGCCCTGGAAGGTACGCGCCATGCGGGCATGCATGGCGGCATCCCAGGCGATGTTCTCGCCCGGGGCCGGGGCGCGTACACAGCTGACGGCGGCTCGGGCCACGAAATGACCGGCCTGGGCCGTCCAGTCCGCCTCACGTCCACACTGGGTGAAGCTTTCCACCCGGGCAGCCTTGGCCGCCTGGTACAGGGGCTCCCGTTCCGCCTCGGTCAGATCGCCCCGCCGGGCGGCATCCACCGCCGCACGCACACGTACGTCATCACCCAGTTCCAGGACCCTTTCCACAAAGCGGGCTGCAGCACGCCGCTGTTGGGCCAGGTCCAGAGACTGGAGCGTCGTTTTGAAATCGCTGTCATTGTGAATGTTCATGACTTCAGGCTCCAGCTGCAGGGGCCGGCTCGGCTACGTCCGGGATATGCTCGGCGATCATCTCCGTCAGGCCCACCACGGGGATTTCCATCTGGTAATGCTCCAGACCTTCCTCGAGTACGATGCGGCAGTTGGCGCAGGCAGTGACCAGACGATCCGGCTTCACCGCCTCCAACTGGGCCTTCTTCTTCTTGAAGGCCTCCATGCGCAGTTCTTCGCCCTCTTCGATGGCGGAGGCGCCACCCCCCCCACTGCAGCACCAGTTCATGTAACCGGCATCCGGCATTTCCACGAAGTCCTTGGCCACCATGTTCATCAGGTTGCGCTGGGGTTGGATGACGCCACCACGACGGGCCAGCTGGCAGGGATCATGGAAGGTCAGGCGATCGGTCTCGAAGCCCTCGGTCTTGAGCAGACCCTGGGTGCGAAACTCCTCCAAGACCTCCACGATGTGCTGCACCTTGAAATTGAAGGGTTTACCCGTGACGTTGGGGCCACTCCAGCGTAGGGCAGAATAGGCGTGACCACATTCCGGGCTGATCACCGTCTTCACCTTGAGCCGCTCGGCCCCTTCCACGATACGGGACACCAGGACATCGGCCAGATCCGAGTTGCCGATCTGGTAGCCGGCGTTGGTGGCCTCGAAGGCGGTGGAACACAGGGTCCAGGTCTTGCCTGCCTGACGCATGATCTTGGCGATGGCACCCAGATATTCCGGGAAGTTGATGATCTCCATGGAGGACAGCATGACCATGTATTCGGCCCCTTCCGCATCCATGGGGATGGGTATGCCGTAGTCATTCTCCACGTGCTTCATCTGCACCTTCACCGCCGGCAGACGCACGCCCATGGGGCTACCGATGGTGACGGTCCGGTTGACCGCGCCCTTGATGCCTTCCGGGGCATTGCCGGAAGCCGACATGCCCTCGCGCATCTTCATCACCATGTAGACGATGTCGTTGCCCACAGGGCACACGGCGGAACAGCGGCCGCAGAGGGTGCAACTGTTGTAGACCAGCTCCCGCCACTCGCCCAGTTCCTCGTCGGTGACCGGCTTGGACAGGCCCAGCATTTTCTTCAGCCTGCCCAGCAGGGTGTACTCCTGCTCGTACAGACGGCGCATGGGCTCCAGCTTGTGGATGGGGGTGTACTTGGGGTCCCGGGTCTCGGTGTAGAACAGACAGGCCTCGGCACAGATACCGCAATGCACGCAGCTGCTGAAATAACTGGCGGTGGGCGCATCGATGACTTCTTTCAGGACGCGTACCCCTTTTTCGAGTGTGGCACTCATACCGGCACTCCCTTATGACCATTGACCGCGCCGTTGTACCAGCGCGAACCGAATAACGTGAAGGCATGGAACAGCTTGGTGAAGGGCAACACCACCAACAGCACTTCTACACTCAGAATGTGCAGGGCCAGCATGGTGGTATAAGGTAGCAGCAAGTGGCGTACCGCCAGCCAACCGGTGAGCAGGGGCAGGAAGGTCACGAGCCAGGTGAACCAGTCCTGGAAGGTGGAAAGGTAACGTTTCACCGGGTTGTTGATGCGATCCACCAGGACCACCACCATGGCCGCCAGGGTGATCACGGCCACCAGGTCCACGAACTGGGAGGGCAGATTCGGCCAGGACAGGCCGATCTGGCTCTCGATCAGCTTGATGTGGGGACCGAAGAAGAACACCACGATGAACAGGCCGATATGGAAGGTATAGCCGCCGATGTAGCTCACCGGCGAGCGCTTCAGCATCCCCGGCGGCGGCATGGAGCGTCGTGCCAGGGTATGAAAACCGGAGGCACCGGGGGTGTGGCGTGGCGCGGCCAGGTCCTTTTTGCGTCCCAGACTGTAGATCTCGATGAGACGCCAGATCACGCCCAGCAGGAACACGCTTACCGCGATGTCCAGGCCAGGGCCCCGGACCCAGGTTAGAAATTGCATTTCGTTCATGCTCATTTCTCCTCAGACTTTTCCAGATCCGCCAGGGTGGTGGTCTCGTGGGCGGCCTTGGCAGCACTCTTCTTGGCCCGGTTGGCCACACTGATGGCCACGCCAGCGGCCGCCCCTGCGATGGCGGCACCACCCACCATCTTTAAAGGATCCGCCGGCATGGAAAGGGCCTTGTAAAAGCCGCCGGCATCCCAGAAATCGGGCTCGGAGCAACCGATACAGCCATGTCCGGACTCCACCGGCCAGGAAGTACCGTCATTCCAGCGCACCGTGGCACAGGCGTTGTAGGTGACGGGACCCTTGCAGCCCAGTTCGAACAGGCACCAGCCCTTGCGTGCGCCCTCGTCGTCGAAGCTCTTGGCGAACTTGCCCTGGTCGTAGAAGGGCCTGCGGTAGCAGCGGTCGTGTATGGTCTCGCCGTAGAAGGCCTTGGGCCGTTTCAGATGGTCCAGTTCCGGCAGGCTGCCAAAGGTCAGGTAGTGGGCCAACACCCCGGTGATGACCACGGGGATGGGCGGACATCCGGGGATGTTCACCACGGGCTTGTCCTTGATGACGTCCATGATCGCCACTGCCCCGGTGGGGTTGGGCTTGGCCTGGGGCAGACCGCCAAAGGCGGCGCAGGTACCCAGGGCGATGATGGCCGCAGCCCCCGGGGCGGCCTCCTTCAGGAGGTCCAGGTTGGTGCGGCCGCCAATACAGGAATAGGCACCATCCAGGTCCAGGGGAATGGAGCCGTCGATGATGAGCAGATACTTGCCGGCATTGTCCTGCATGGCCTTGTGCAGTGCCTCTTCCGCCTGGTGCCCGGCCGCCGCCATGAGGGTCTCGTTGTAATCCAGAGACACCATGTCGAAGATCATGCCCTCGATGGAGGGGGAATGGGAGCGGGTGATCGCTTCCGTGCAGCCCGTACATACCTGGAATGGCAGCCAAATCACGGAGGGCCGCTGGCCGCCGGAGGAGGCGGCAGCCATGGCCTCCGCCATGGCATGCCCTGCCGCCGGGGGCAGGGCCATCATGGAAGCCAGGGTACTGCAGTACTTGAGGAATGAGCGGCGGGTAACGCCTTGCCGCGCCAGGGAGTCAATCAGGGGACCATGCATGATGATTCATCTCCGTTTCACATCAGCAACCAGTTGATTCGTGTCTACTACAGACTTCTTGTTACTTCCCGCCGACAACGCACAAAACCACTGCGCGTCGCACATGGTTCAGTCTAGACCATAAATCACGCTTTCAAGATATTCTAATCCTATTTTAATGTCCTCGGGATGGGCCCGCACCAGATCCGGCACCGGCGTGATTTCAAGGAGCTCCACCAGCACCCGCTCGACGGCGTCACGATGGGTGATCCACCACAGCCCGGGACAGGCGGTTTCTTCCAGGGTGGAGATGCCTTCCGCCTGCAGGCTGACTCTGATCTCGCCATGGCCCAGCTGGGCCTTGAGCCAGTCCTTGTCAGCCTGGGTCAGGGGCATGGCAGACAGGTCAATGGCGGAGGTTTCCCCGCTCTGCGCCAGACGGCGCACCCGGTCCACGACTTCCATGAGCAGGGGGCGGGCATTGCCGGACAGGCCGTCGCCCTGGGACATGACCTGGATGGGAATATTTTCAAGAGCCATGCTGCCACCTCCGGATCAACTCACGTATGGCCTCCGCCGCCGGCGGAATGGCCCGGGCCACCATGGGGGTGGGTTTTTCGCCCCAATCCACCAACTGGGGCTGGATGGCCACCAGGGCCCGGCGTTGGGGCCAATAGCCCTCCAGCATGGCAATGGCACGCAGATCGGTCAGGCCAACCTCGTGGACGCTGGACTTGCGGTTACTCATCAGGAAGCTGTCCATGGCCTCACCCTCGAACACCTGCAGGGTGCCCGGTGCAGCCTGCAGATTGGCCGCATCCACCACCACAAGGGCGTCCGTCTCCTGGATGGGACCCGCCAGGGAAAAGGACAGGGTACCCCCGTCCATGAGTTCGATCCCCTCGGGTAGCGGGGCCGAGCCCAACTCATCCAGGACGTGGATACCAACGCCTTCATCACTGAGGAGGGTATTGCCGATACCGAGCACCAGGGTCTTCATGGCGGCAGCATAGGCGCTGCAACAGGCAATATCAACTTAGTGAATCAGTCGGTCATTCGGCCCTCTCACCTGCGTGAGACCCTATACTGGTGGCCTTAGCAATCAGTCTGCATCGACTCCATGTGTCTGGCCATACCCATGCGCATCACCGCCATCGACGGCTTTACGGCCCGCTGCGAGGCCAGGGGCATCTTCCGGGACGTGTCCCTGTTCATGCTGCAGGATGATCTGCCGGAAGTGGGGGATTACGTACAGGTGCAGACCGGTTACGCCATCAACGAGGTGGATGAGGCGACGGCCCACAGCGCTTGGGCGTTGTTCGACGAGATCCTGCAGGTCTTCGAACCTTAGGATCACAAAGGCTCAGCCCCCCGGCTGGATTGCCGGCCTGTGCGGACCTAGATCTGGGGGTCGACTTCGGCGACCACGGACTCCAGGGCGTCCTTCAGGGTCTCTTCCGGCAGGTTATTGAGACTTTCCGCCAGGACCTCGACGGCATCGATGGTGTACTGATCCTGGGGCAGGGCTTCCTCATCCAGGTTGGCTACCAGTACGGCAGCGGCTCCCGCCACATGCAACAGGTGCTGTCTCTCCACCATGAGCAATTCCACCTGTTCCCGCAACAGATGGACCTCTTCGTTGTTCAGGGCCTGGATGCTCATATTCGACCTCCCTCAACCGGGCTTGGAACTGGGACGTGAAATAATACCCGCGAAATCCGCTGCCTGTAGCAGCGGCCAATGCTGCAAACCCTTGGTGATGAATCCAGGCCCCTGCCCCGTTCGATGCTCGGCCAGCCAAAGAAAACCTTTGTAGGAAGAAAGCCATATGAGTGAAGCCCTGTCGCCCTGGGTGTTGGATGCCACTCCGGACAACTTCGCAGCCCTGGTCCAGGACAATTCCAGGAAAGGCCTGGTGTTGGTGCACTTCTGGACCCCCAAGGCCGGTCCCTGCATGATCCTCATGCCCCGCCTGGTACGGCTGGCCGCGGAATACGCCGGACGCTTTCTCTTGGTAATGGCGGATACCGACGTGCTTTCCCGCCAGGCCAGGAGCCTGGGGGTCACCAGCGTGCCTACTGTAAAGTTCTTTTTGCATGGCCAGGTGGTGCACACCATCCATGGCGCCGAACCCGATAGTACCTTCCGCGAGGCCCTGGGCCGCTATCTGGCCACGGAACAGGATGGGCAACGCATGGCCGCCCTGGCCCTGCACCAGCGCGGCGATACGGCGGCGGCCATCGAAAGTCTGGCGCGGATCGCCGTGGAGCACCCGCAGGACCTGGCGGTCACCACGGACCTGGCCAAGCTCCTCACCCTGGCGAGCCGCCCGGGTGAAGCCCTGGATCTGCTGGCCGCCCTGCCAGCGACGGCCCGGCAAAGCCCCGGCGTCGCCCCCTTGCTGGCCCACCTGGAACTCATCGCTGCCGCCCAGCATGGTCCGGAAGACGCCGCGGCCCGTCTGGCTGCGGATCCGGCCGATCACGAGGCACGCCTGACCCTGGCCGCCCGGGCCCTGTTCGACGATCATCCGGAGGTCGCCCTGGAACATCTCCTCGTGCTCGCCTCCACGGCGCCGGACCTCCGCGAGGGCCTGGGGCGTCGCGCCATGCTGGCCCTGTTCGGCATGCTGGGCAGCGAACATGCCCTGACCCGGCAGTACCGCAGTGCCCTGGCCGGCCTGCGCGCCTGATCCATGAGCGCATGCTGGCGGCCGGATTTTGCCGACACGCCGGTCTTTGCCCATCTGCGCCCCTGGAGCCGGGAACTGGCCGGGGAAGACTGGCCCGGCCTGGATGCCCTGAACCGACTGGCCCGTGCCCGGGAGCTGGTGAATGCCCGGGGCCTGCGCATCCGCTTCGTCCCCCAGACCCGGCGTTGCGGACAGCGGGAGTACGAAAACGCCATCCTGGCCACGGGAGAGGTCCCCACCCGCCAGCACAATTGGCACGATCTGCTCAATGCCCTCACCTGGCTGGCCCTGCCCCATACCAAACAGGCCCTGAACGCCGTGCAATGC
>CAZVNY010000066.1:0-8723 GCA_964628785.1 uncultured Thiobacillus sp. | reverse complement strand
GGCGTGGGCTTCGCCATCCCCAGCAACCTGGCCAGGACCATTGCCGAGCAACTGCTCACCGCCGGCAAGGTGGTGCGCGGCTATCTGGGTCTGGCGGTGCAGCCCCTCACCCGGGACATGGCCGAGGCCCTGAGCCTGAAGGAGATGCGCGGTGTGCTGATCAACCAGGTATCACCGGACTCCCCCGCCCAGCAGGCGGGCATCCGCGCCGGCGATGTGCTGCTGAATTTTGACGGCCAGGCCCTGGACGACATCGGCCATTACCGCAACCGGGTGGCCCTGGCCCAGCCGGATCGCACGGTCCGCCTGGAGCTGTTGCGGGATGGACGCCCCTTCACGGTGCAGGTCAGGGTGGGGCGCCTGGATGAAACCGCAGCGGCCCGGGCAGAGGCCATCCAGGCCCTGGGCATTGCGGTGCGCAGCCTGAGTGTGGAAGAAGGCCGGCGCTTGCGCCCGGATGCCGGTGTGGTGGTCAGCAGCGTGGAGCCCGGCTCCCTGGCAGCCATGGCGGGCATGGCCCCGGGTACCCTGATCCTGGAAGTGAATCACAAGCCGATTGCCACCCCCACGGACTTTAGCGCTGCCCTGGGAGCGGCCCAGGGCAGGGTGCTGCTGCGTATCGTCGATAATGGCCGCAGCCGTTACCTGACCCTGCGCTGGCGTTGATCCAGCGCCCGAGCCATGTCTCCACCGACCCAAGACCGCTTCCTCGTGCGCCTGTTCTGGATCACCCTGGCCGCCGGCCTGTTGCTGCTGATCTGGCGCGCCAGCCCCAATCTGGGCAGTCTGTTCGCCCCCAAACCCGATGCCACCCCCCGTATCGTCACGGCCCGGGGGGACCTGGCGGCGGATGAGCTGGCCTCCATCGAGCTCTTCGAGAAGGCCCGGGATTCCGTGGTGTTCATCAGCACCCGGGGGGAGGTCATGGACGTCTGGACGCGCAACGTGTTCTCCGTGCCCCGGGGCACGGGCTCCGGCTTCATCTGGGACGATGCGGGCCACGTCATCACCAACTTCCACGTCATCGAGAAGGCCAGCGAGGCCACGGTGAAGCTGGCGGATGGGCGCTCCTTCAAGGCCGGCCTGGTGGGGGCCTCGCCTGCCCACGACATCGCCGTGCTGAAGATCGGCGTGGGTTTCAAGCGGCCGCCCCCCGTGCCTGTGGGCAGCAGCAGCGACCTGCGCGTGGGGCAGAAGGTCTTTGCCATCGGCAACCCCTTCGGCCTGGACTGGACCCTCACCAACGGCATCGTCTCGGCCCTGGACCGCTCCCTGGGAGGCGGCAACGGCGCACGCATCGAGCACCTGATCCAGACCGACGCCGCCATCAACCCGGGCAACTCCGGTGGCCCACTGCTGGACTCCGCCGGGCGCCTCATCGGCATCAACACCGCCATCTACAGCCCCAGCGGGGCCAGTGCCGGCATCGGCTTTGCCGTACCCGTGGATACCGTCAACCGGGTGGTGCCGGAGCTGATCCGGCATGGCAAGGTCATCCGCCCCGCCCTGGGCATCGAGGTGGATGAGCGTCTCAACCAGCGTCTCACCCGCTTCCACGGTGTCGAAGGCGTGGTGGTGCTAAGGGTCATACCCGAGTCGGCAGCGGAAACTGCGGGGCTCCAGGGCGCTCACCTGGGTCCGGATGGAGACATCCTGCCCGGGGATGTCATTACCGCCATCGATGGGCAGGCTGTCGTCGATGTAGGCGGCATGCTGAGCCGCCTGGGGGATTATCGTGTGGGAGACACGGTACAGCTTACGGTGCAGCGTGACGGCAGATCACGACAATTAGCACTGACCCTGCAGCCTGGAAGTTGAGACCGGTCCGTGTCAGCACAGATCTGCATCTTTGTGCCTGCCGGCATAGATGACCTGTTGGTCAATGTTGATGTTGCGTTGCAACAGACCCTGTTGCAAAAGATCGTCCAGGGCCCTGCTTACCAATTCCACATCCCGTCCCAGGGGCTCGGGTAGCCACCAGCAGGCAATACCGCGGGCGGTATCGGCAGCATGGGGATGTTGCCGGAGGTGGGCCAGGATGGCGGCTGTGATTTGTGACAAAGGGTCTGGCGTTGACATGGCATCTCCCGCAATGGATGCCTCTCAAATAAGCAAATTGCATGCCATCAAATTGGGTATTAAAAGACACGAAGAATCAAAGGGATGTATGCCTGGCCAGGAATGGAAGTGTCGAAAAACACCCACTTTGTTTTGCTTTTCTGACCTGCTACAGGTCTCGTGGCGGCGCCTCAGTATCCGGTGCGGAAACGGGCGGGCTCGATGCCGTGGGCCTTGAGCAATTTCCCCAGGGCACGGCGTTCCTTGCCGGCAAGCCGGGCAGCCTGGGTTACGTTGCCTGCACTGACTTGCATGAGATGGGTCAGGTGGGAGTGTTCGAAGGCATGCAGGACTGCATACCGGGCATCGTTGAAGTTCAGCGTGTTGTGGCTCATGTCGGCAGCCTGTGCAGATGATCCGCCAGGCTCAGCGTATTGAGCCTGGGGGATTGCCACAGTGACTTCGTCCGACATGAGAAAGGCGCGCTGTACGGTGTTTTCCAGTTCCCTAACGTTTCCGGGCCAGGGCTGACGCTTTAACCAGTCCAGTGTCTGGGGATGCACCGGCTTTTCATGAAGACCATAACGTTCAGCGGTGACCCGGATAACATGTTTGGCCAGCAAGGGGATGTCATCAGGTCGCTGGCGCAAGGCAGGAACATGCAGTTCCAGGACGTTGAGGCGATAGTGCAGGTCGGACCGGAAGCTTCCCTTTTCCATCGCTTGGATAAGGTCGACATGGGTGGCGGCCAGGATGCGCACATTTGCTTGCAACGGTGACGCGGCCCCCAGTGGCCGGTAGCTGCCATCCTGGAGAAAGCGCAAGAGGGCAACCTGGGCCTTGGCAGTGAGGGCATCGATTTCATCCAGAAAAAGGGTGCCCCCCTCGGCCTGGGCAATCAAGCCAGGCTGAGGCTCCCGGGCATCGGTGTAAGCGCCACGGCGATGCCCGAAAAGCTCGTTTTCCACCAGATGGTCTGGCAAGGCGCCACAGTTAAGCGGTACGAAAGGATGTTGTCTGCGCTTACTGAGGTAGTGGATGGCACGAGCCACCATTTCCTTGCCACTGCCCGTTTCGCCGGTGATCAGCACTGGGGCATCGAAACCGGCCATTTTCTCCAGGGATTGCAGCATTTTCCGGAAAGGTGTTGAGGTGCCGATCAGACAGTGTCTCGATGTCGCCAGCGTCATGTTCACCCCCATCTTATGTGTTGCAGCTTTAAAGCTAGCAAAAAATCGTGTGTCTGCTGATGGTCCGGGGAGTCTGTAAAGGGTGGTTTCTTGCAGGGAGCATGGACTATTTTCTGGCGTGGGCCGGTTGGTGGGTGGCGTCACGCCAGTAATGGGACATGAACGTAAAATGGCGCTCCGCGGCAATGACTTGGAGGGATACATGCAACGTGGTGCCCATGTCACGTGGCACAGGTGGAGCTTGCTGTGATCGACCTGCTGAAGACCTTTTTCTCCCGGACAGAACCAGTACCGCTACCTACACCACATGATTGGTCAATGGCGCTGGAACGGCCGCTTTTCTACGGATTTGCTAGGGAAGATCGCCAACACTTGCGGCAACTGGCGCATCATCTGTTGCAGGGCAAGACGTTTTCCCCCGTGGCCGGAGCCGCCCCCAGCGGCGGGGACATTGCCGCCATCGTTACCCAGGCGGCCCTGCCCATACTCAACCTGGGCACCAGCTGGTACCGGGGCTGGAGCGAAGTGGTGCTGTATCCTGCCGAGTTTGCCTACGAGGGCGAGCAGGTGGACGAGATCGGTGTGGTGCACCGGGTGCGCCAGGTGCGCGCCGGGGAGGCCTGGACCGGCGGGCCGTTGCTCCTGTCCCTGGACTCGGTGCGCATGTCCGGCTGGCTGGAGGGCTACAACGTGGTGATCCACGAATTTGCCCACAAGCTGGATATGAACAACGGCAGCGTGAACGGTTTTCCGCCCCTGCACAGCGACATGCAGGCGGAAACCTGGAGCCAAGTATTCAGCGACGCCTTTGCCCATCTGGGGCGCGAGCTGGATGCCCTGGAGGATGAAGACCAGTCCCGCATCGATCCCTATGCGGCGGAAAGTCCGGCAGAATTTTTTGCCGTCATGTCGGAGTATTTTTTTGAATGGCCGGAATTGCTGCATGACAGTTATCCCGCCGTGTACGAGCAGCTGCGCCTGTTCTACCGTCAGGACCCCCTGGGGCGACTTGCCCCCCAATTGCGCAACCCGGATGTACAACCCCCTGGAGCCAGTGACTGACCCTGCAACACCCCAATCCCCCCCGGCAAACGAGCGACGGGACACTCATCTTCGATACCGACCTGCAGCATTTCGCAGCGGATGTGCTGGAGGCTTCGCAACACTGCCTGGTACTGGTGGACCTGTGGGCGGAATGGTGCGGCCCCTGCCATTTCCTCACGCCAGTGCTGGAACGCGTGATCCCGAGCTATGGCGGCCGGGTGCGCCTGGCCAAGGTGGAAGTGGATGAGGACGACAACATGAAGTTGGCCGGCCGTTATGGGGTGCGGGGTTTTCCCACCGTGCTGCTGTTCAGCAAGGGCGAGGAAAAGGACCGCTTCCACAGCGCCAAGCCCGAACATTTCGTGCGCCAGTTCATCGACGCCCATCTGGACTGAAGTCCATGTCTTGTTTGGCCCGGCGTGCCCGGGAGATCGAACCCTTCCGGGTCATGGCCATCCTGGCCCAGGCCCGGGCCCTGGAGGCCCAGGGCAGGGACATCGTGCATCTGGAGATCGGCGAGCCGGACCTGCCCACTCCAATCCCCATCGTGGAGGCCGGCATGGCCGCCCTGCGCCAGGGACATACCCACTACACCCCCGCCCTGGGCCTGCCCGAATTACGCCAGGCCATTGCCGCGGATTACCAGAGCAGGCATGGCATCCACGTGGATGCCCGGCGGGTCTGTGTCACTCCGGGGGCCTCCGGGGCCCTGTTGCTGGCCATGGCGGCCCTGTTCGATCCGAGTGACGAGGTCCTCATGGCGGATCCGGGCTATCCCTGCAACCGGCATTTTGCACGTCTCGTGGAGGCCCGGGCCGTGGGCATTGCCGTGGGGCCGGAGAGCCATTTCCAGCTCAGCGCGGAGAGTGTGGCGCGACACTGGGGTCCCCGTACCCGGGGGGTGCTGGTGGCCAACCCGAGCAATCCTACGGGCACCCTCATCCCCCAGGAAGAATTACGCGCCATCCATGGCCTGGTAAGGGAACGAGGTGGCGTGCTGCTGGTGGACGAGATCTACCACGCCCTGATCTATGACGCTGCACCCACCAGTGCCGCCGCCCTGGGGGAAGACGTGGTCGTGATCAACAGCTTTTCCAAATACTTCCTCATGACGGGCTGGCGACTGGGCTGGCTGCTGGCCCCTCCCGCCCTGCTGGCAGGCATAGAGCGCCTGGCCCAGAACGTCTTTCTCGCCTCTTCCACCATCGCCCAGCATGCCGCCCTGGCCGCCCTGGCACCTTCCACCCGGCCCCTGCTGGAAGGCGCCAAGCAGACCTTGCAGGAACGCCGGGACTGGCTGCTGCCCCAGCTGGGGCGCCTGGGCTTCCACCTGCCGGTGCAGCCCGAGGGCGCGTTCTACATCTACGCAGGGCTGGTTCCCGATGCTCCGGACGCCGAGAGCTGGAGCGGAGAGCTGCTGCAAAAGGCCGGTGTGGCAGTCACGCCGGGCACTGATTTCGGCACTCATGCTGCGCAGCGGCATGTGCGTTTTGCCTATACCACCGGCCTGGAACGCATCCGGGAAGCGGTGCGCCGCCTGGAGCATCACCTGGGCTGAAATGCTCTAATCGGGGCCGATCCAGGTTCAGCAGAGCCATCCGTACCGGAGACCCTGGGCTGGACTGGTGGGCGCTTGTTGCCGGTTTGTCGCAGGTAGAAGGGATTTACGCTGTTGCCGTCACGGCCGTGACGAGTAATAAAAAAGCCGGCCCGCAGGCCGGCTTTGCTGGAAGGCAGCCAATCAGTTGGCAGGTGCGGGAGCAGCGTCTTCGGCAGCCCCTTCAGCAGGTGCGGCAGCCTCGTCGGCAGGCGCGGCAGCCTCATCGGCAGGCGCGGCTTCTTCGACAGGAGCGGCGGGGGCGGGTGCTTCCATGGCGGGACCGAAGTCCTCAGGAGCAGCTTCTTCTTTTTTGCCACAGGCGGACAGAGCGACGGCCAGCAGGGCAGCGAACAGAACGGAGTATTTCATTGGGAATTCCCTTAACGAAGTTAATTGACCTAATCCAGCGTCACGCGTGAGGCGTACCGCCAACGCGAAATTCTAGCAAGTTTTTATTTCTGTGCCAGTCAAAATTGTATGTTGTTTTTGCAGGGCACTCGCAGTCTTCCGGGATTGGCCAGGCTCAGCAACGGACCCCGGGATGCATGTCCACTGGGACGCAAAGTCAGCCCTGCCAGCGTCTCGGGAGACAAACTGGGGCTGCATGGGATCGGCTTGCAACAGGCTGGTTTCCGGGCTGTGAAAGTGTAGGAAAAGACTGGGCGGATGGGCCTGGCTTTACCCATATAATCCGCACGGCCCAATTGTTGAGGATGCGAAATGGACACGACAGGCGCGATCAAGGTGGGGGACCCGGCGCCGGACTTTGAACTACCGGACGCGGACATGTCCATCGTCCGCCTATGGGACTACTTTCAAGGTGATCAGGCCGGCACGGTGGTGCTGTATTTCTATGTCCGGGATGACACCCCGGGGTGCACCACCGAGGCCATCGAATTCAGCGACCTGGAGACGGCGTTCTCCCACCTGGGGGCTTCGGTCCTGGGGGTTTCCCGGGACGATTGCATCCGCCATGGCGCCTTCCGTGACAAGCATGGCATCAGCATCCGTCTCCTGGCCGATCGGGATGGCATTACCTGCCGGACCTATGGGGTGTTGCACAACCGTGAAGTGGATGGGGTCATGCGCGAGGGGGTGACCCGCTCCACCTTCATCATCGACGCCAAGGGCATCGTCCGCCACGCCCTCTATGGCGTGAGCGCCAAGGGGCACGCGGCGGAAATCCTCAAACTGGTGCAGGAGCTTTGACATGCAGATCGACAAGGATACGGTGGTTACCCTGACCTACCAGCTCAGCACCCTGGCCGGTGAACTCCTGGAAGAGGCCGATGCGGACAACCCGGCGGCCTATCTGCACGGTGGATATGATGGCATCTTCCCCAAGGTGGAGGCCGCCCTGAGCGGCAAGCAGGCAGGCGACAGCCTGGATCTGCTGCTGGAACCGGAGGATGCCTTTGGCGAGTACGATGCGGAGCTGCTGCGGGTGGAGCCCGCGCATCTGTTCCCCGAGGACATCGCCGTGGGCATGCAACTGGAAGGCACCAGCGAAGACGGTCACCACCACCTGATCTATACCGTCACCGATATCGCCGGTGACAAGGTGGTGGTGGATGGCAACCATCCCCTGGCCGGGCAGACCCTGCGCCTGGTGTGCCGGGTGGAGGTAGTGCGGGTGGCCAGTGCGGAGGAGGTGGCCCACGGCCACGTGCACGGCCCCCATGGGCATGATCACTGAGCCCTCCTGTAGAATCCCCACTTTCACCAAGGCCGTATTGTCATGAAAGTGACCTTTCTCGACTTCGAGCAGCCCATCGCCGATCTCGAGGCCAAGATCGAGGAGTTGTCCGGGGTCGGCAGTGAGCCGGGCCTGGACATCTCGGAAGAGATCGCACGCTTGCGCAAGAAGAGCGCGACCCTCACCAAGCAGATCTACGCCAAGCTGAATGCCTGGCAGATCTCCCAAGTGGCTCGCCATGCCCAGCGCCCTTACACCCTGGACTACATCCAGGGTCTGTTCAGCGAATTCGAGGAACTGCATGGCGATCGGGCCTATGCCGATGATCCGGCCATCATCGGCGGCATCGCCCGTTTCGCCGGCGAGCCGGTGATGCTCATCGGTCACCAGAAGGGCCGGGACGTGAAGGAACGCCAGTTCCGCAACTTCGGCATGCCCCGGCCGGAGGGCTATCGCAAGGCCCTGCGGCTCATGCACATGGCGGAGAAATTCCGCATGCCGGTGCTGACCTTCATCGATACCCCCGGCGCCTATCCCGGCATCGGCGCCGAAGAGCGGGGCCAGTCCGAGGCCATCGCGCGCAACCTCTACGCCATGGCCGAGCTGAAGACCCCGGTCGTGTGCACGGTGATCGGTGAAGGGGGTTCCGGTGGCGCCCTGGCCATCGGTGTGGGTGACCGGGTCTTGATGTTGCAGTACGCCACCTATTCCGTGATTTCCCCCGAAGGCTGTGCCTCCATCCTCTGGAAGAGTGCCGACAAGGCGTCCCAGGCTGCGGAGACCCTGGGGATCACCGCCACCCGCCTGAAGACCCTGGGTCTGGTGGACCAGGTAGTGAATGAACCCATCGGCGGCGCCCATCGGGACCACGAGGCCATGATGGACACCCTGCGCGTGGCCCTGTCCGATGCCCTGCAGGCAGTCCAGGAACGCCCCCTCAACGCCCTGCTCAACGATCGCTACGCCCGTCTCATGGGCTATGGCAAGTACACGGAAGGCCGGGGCGGCTGATCTCCAGGTGGCCCTGGCCGCCTGCCTGGCCAGGTATCTGCGCCCCGGGGCCCGTCTTGGCGTAGGTTATTCCGGGGGCCTGGACTCCACCGTCCTGCTGCATGCCCTGGCCCATCTGCCGGGC
>CAZVNY010000065.1:6926-8742 GCA_964628785.1 uncultured Thiobacillus sp. | reverse complement strand
GTACGCTAGACGGAGTCGCGGTCGCAATCCTCGCGCTGTTCACGGCGCAGGCGCTCAGCACGGAGCTCGGGTGGCTCTGGCACACAGTGCGCCTGGTCTTCGATTTCCCGTAACCACCAAGACTGGAAGAAAAATGGAAACCGACATACTGGCACTCTTGATTCCCATCGTCGCGATCGTCATGGGCATCACCATCGGGATCGTGGCCATCGTCACCTCGCACAAGGAGAAGCTGAAGCGGGCGGAACTGCGCCACAAAGAGCGCCTCGCAGCGATCGATAAAGGCATGGAACCGCCGCCCGAGCCGGTCGAGCCGGCCAACAAGGGCAAGGATTCGGGCCTGCGCAGCGGCGTCATCGGCTTGCTGGTCGGCGTGGTGCTGTACTTCGCGATGAAGGCGGTTGCGGGCCCGGGCGTCGCGATCTTCGGGCTGATTCCCGCGGCGGTCGGGGTCGCCAATCTCGTGTTCTATTTCGTGGAGGTGCGCAAGCGGGCGTAGCGCGGGCGCGGACGATCGCGTGCCGACGCGGGGGTTTTCTGCCTCCCGCCGCGCTCCTGTAAACCCGCGGACAAACTCCGCCAGTTTGACCGCCTGTTGACAGCGGTGCAGCGCGAGAAGATTTATTCGGGCGCCGGGCGCGGCATCCCGACGCCGGTTGGCGCCTCAGGCGTCGTCGAGCACGGCCAGCGCCGCGTCGATCTGGTCCTCCGGCACCAGCAGCTGCACGCCGTCGATGCCGCCTTCCATGCCGACACCGATGCCGACAACCACCGAGGGCACGCCGGCAGCATCGAGCGCGATCCGCGCGAGGTCGGCTTCCACGCGGGTGGGGTAACGTTTGATGGCTTTCATGGTGGCGACAGCTTACGCCGCACACGCACCGATGGCACCGGTGCCCAAGCCCAGTCGCACCGCGGGATGCAAGGGGATGTTTCCGGGCGCCGGCGGTCAGCGCATCTTGGCGCGCGCCTGTTCCGCCCGGGCCGCTCCGATCGCGGTCTTCACATGCTTGCGCTCTTCAGGCGGCGGCAGCACGGCGCGAAAACCCAACGATTCCATCCAGAGTTCGCGAGCCCAGCCCTTCGAATGATAAAGGTGCTCGTCTTCCTGGTCTTCGACCTCGTTCACGGCCGACTTGAGCGCGGCGCGCCAGCGGGCGGGCGCCTTCTCCGCGCATTCCTGCAGCAGGTGCCAGTTCGCATGGTCCTTGGTTTCCGCGAGCACGACGCAATCGCAGGCTACCAGTTGCGCGGCAGCGGGGTTCCCGCTCGCCAGGGCCTTTTGCATGGCCTCGACCAGGGCTTCGCCCATTCCTCGCGTGATTTCGCGGCCAGGGCTGTCGGTGTCGGGATCGATTCCGAGCTCACTCGAGGCCTCGGCAAGTACCTGGACATGCCGGCGGGTCTCCTCGAGGTACTGCGTCCACTCTTCACGCAGATCTTCATTGACCACGCATTCCAGCGCCGTCTCATACACCTTGACGCCGCCTTGCTCGTGCTCGAGGGCTTGCAGCACCAGTTCCTGGATCTGCGCGTCGTTCGCACCGTTCTGTCTGGCCATGGGGGATCTCCTTTGCGTACGACATTGGAGGATCGCGTGCCCGGTTTCCGCCGGTGCGGGCTGCGGCGGGCTGTAAGAGACCTCTGACGCGAGTGTGGATCGCAAACATTCATCGGGTTCTCAGGATTCTGATGCGTTCGGCGATGAATGCCTGCCGACCAGGTGACTTCACCATATCGGTGTATTCCTTCAGCCGCCGCCACTGGAATCGGTGCGGAATCGTGAGTTCGGGAAGCTTCGAGAACACGCGCGATC
>CAZVNY010000065.1:0-6916 GCA_964628785.1 uncultured Thiobacillus sp. | reverse complement strand
ATCTTCCGGGTGCAAGATAGACGAGGTCGAACAGGGCTTTCTCGGGCGTCGCGATCTTGGCATCGGAAGCGGCTGACAGCTCGAATCCACTAAAGAGCTCTGGCGGCATGCGGTGATACGAGATCGTGCCCAGCGGTGTCCGGAGGCGACGTGGTCGCGCTGGCGTAACGGCGTAGATCACCGAGGGGATCTGCTCGATCATCCCATGATGAAATAGCGCCGATTGCAGCGAGATGTAGGCCGGGCAGGGGGCCGAAATCAGTTCGGGCAATGCCAAGCGATCGATCTTCGGGTTTACCAACCAGCGGCCTCGGCTAAGGTGGATGATCATCCCTTCGGCAGCGAGGCGCCTGAGTATCGTCGTCGCATTGCTCGCGGAGACTTGCAGCAGCGCGGCGACGTCGCGCGACTCAACGACCGGCGCTGCAAGCTTCCGTAGTCGCTGCCAGGCTTCGACCTGTTTCATTTCCGCAACGCCTCCAGACCGCTGACGACTTGCTCCTGCAGTTCGTTCCAAGTCCGCTTGCTTCCGTAATGACCCTGATACTCGGGTTCCAGAAAGGCGATGACTTGGCCAGCGAACGCTTCGTAGTCCACTGCCAGGGCAGTCTCGATCGCGGCAGTCAGGTCCGGGGCGGCGGCAGCCGGGAGCGGCTGCTCGGCTCCTCCGGCGTCCATCAGCAGTTTCAGATCGAAGACATCCCGGGCCTGGACCTGCTCGCGCAACGCCAGTGCGGAAACCTTCTGGGCCAATGCGGCATGCACGGTGTAATGCTGCACGATCACTGGATAGAGCCGGTAGGTCCGGATGATTGCCGGGTCCACGGATTCCACGGCCTTCTCCTCGCCGAGGCCTCGGCGCGAGAACTCGATCTTTGTCGGCAGTGTGCGGCCAGACTCTGCGTCACGGAGGGTCAGTTTCCAGCGCTGCGTCGTCTGGGTCTGCTTGGGCTGGGAAGATTTGATCAGTTCGATGCCTTGTGCTCGCAACCCCTCTACGAAAGCCCGCTCGGCCAGCAGCCGGTTCACATTGTTTCGAAGGGTGGCAACAGCCATCGTCTGGATGTCGAGATCCATATCCTCCGAGTAGCGGATGCTTTTCAGGAAGAATCGCAGGTTGCATCCGCCCTTGAGTGCAAAGAGGGCTTTGTCTACGCGCGCGCCGAAGGCCCGCAGGAACAGCAGGTGGAAGATCTCGATGGTCTGGCGCTCATTCCACATCGGGGCATATATTACGAGTAATCGACATATATGTCGACTGCGCGTAATGTAACTGACTTGGCTGACCGCTGGTCGCGGGGGGTGGAAGATCCGCGGTCTCGGCCTGGTCGTCCACGCGGCCAAACCGACCCGCCAGTGCGCGGGCTGATCGATGCACTGCGCGCGCTCGAGTTCCCCGCAACCCGTACTCACGCCTGGGTGGCGCTCGAGTTCCATGCGCGTCGCCGCCGACGAGCGGATCGAGGACGACTGAGGCGGGCAGGCGCTACTTCAGGCGTCGTCGAGCACGGCCAGCGCCGCGTCGATCTGCTCCTCCGGCACCAGCAGCTGCACGCCGTCGATGCCGCCTTCCATGCCGACACCGATGCCGACAACCACCGAGGGCACGCCGGCAGCATCGAGCGCGATCCGCGCGAGGTCGGCTTCCACGCGGGTGGGGTAACGTTTGATGGCTTTCATGGAGCATGTCCGCGCCGAAAGCCGGCGACGGCCTTGATGAGTGCGTCGAAGTCCACGGGCTTCGGCAGGCGCGGCGCGTGCGCAAACTCGTCCGGCACAATCGCGGTGCTGTCGTAGCCGGACAGGAAGAAAAACGGCACGCCACGTGCGGTGAGCAGCTCCGCTACGGGAAAACTCTGCTCCCCCGACAGATGGATGTCGAGCAATGCGCCATCGAGCGGCGCGCCGGCGATCTCCTGCAACGCCTGCCTTACGGTCGGCGCGGGGCCGATCACGCTGCAACCCGCCCTGGCCAGTCTTTCGGCCAGATCCATGGCGATCAGGTACTGGTCTTCCACCACGAGAACATGAAGTCCGGACAGAGGGAGTTGCTCAATCATGTTCACCCAGGACGCGTGCCGCCTGCGGAATCGTCAAGGTGCACTGCAGGCCCGCCGGACGAAATTCCAGTTCGGCCTTCCCTGACAGCTCGTAACGCAGGGACTGTTCGATGAATGTGGTGCCGAAACTCCTGTGCAGCGCTTGCGGCACCGCCGGCCCGCCGGCTTCCTTCCACACGACTTGCAGTTGGCCCTCCGGCTTGTCGGTGTGCCACGTGATTTCCACCCGGCCGTTCTCGGCGGCGAGCGCGCCATACTTGGCAGCATTGCTTGCAAGCTCGAAAAACACCATGCCCAGGGTCGCCGCAGCGGCAGCGTTCAGCCGGAACGGTGGGCCTGCGAGAACCACGTTCTGCCGGTTCTTCGCCGCGTAGGGGAATAGTGTCGCTCGCAGCAATTCCTCGAGATCCGCTCCTCCCCAGTGCTGCCGTGACAGCAGTTCATGGATTCGCCCCATGCCCTGGAGGCGTTCATGGAAAGCAGTGGAAAAATCGTGCATCGAATGCGAGGACTGCACCATGCGGGATGCAAGGGCACTGATCGTGGCGAGGACATTCTTTACCCGATGCTGCAACTCGTGCAGCAGCCGTTCCTGGCTGCGCTCCTCGCGCTTGTGCCGCGATATGTCGACCATTGCGCCGATCGCACCGCGGACATTGCCCGCTTCGTCGAACAGCGGGTTGGCCGACATCATGACATCGATGCCGCTGCCGTCCAGCCGGCGGATACGCCCTTCATGTTGCGGAACCGCTTTACCGCTGCGCATCGCCTTCACCAGCGGCTGGTTCCCCGATGCCACGGCTTCGCCGTCAACGGCAAGCGGGAGCGCAACAGGCATGGAAATGAGCTTTGCGTCCGAAGCGGGCAGCCCGAGCAGCGCGGCGGCATGACGGTTGGCACGCATCCCGGCGGTCTCGATACCCTCGGCGATCAGGATGCCTACCGGGACCAGGTCCAGCAGCGTCTCCAGGCTTTCGATGCGGTTGCGCAAATCATGCGTCAGCGAGCCGATCCGTTCCTCGGCGCGCGCGATCCTGGTGACATCAACGAAGGTGACAACCACGCCGGCGATGACATTGTCGAGCGTCCGGTACGGCAGGACCCGCATGATGTAACGCGTGCCGGCCTCCGCGCTTTCAACCTGCCGTTCGATCGTGCCGAGCTTGCGCAACACCTGCTCGATGTCGGACTGGAGAGTGTCGGCGGCGAAGCGCGGCCGGACGTGGGCAAGCGGGCGCCCGACATCGCTTTCGACCAGCCGGAACAGGTCGCGCGTGGCCGGGGTGAAGCTCTTGATGCACAGGCTCCGATCGAGGAAGATCGTGGCGATCTGCGTGCTTTCGAGCAGGTTCGCCATGTCGTTGTTGGCGCGGCTGAGTTCGTCGACGCGAATGTTGAGCTCCGCATTGACGGTCTGCAGCTCCTCGTTGATCGATTGCAGCTCCTCCTTCGAAGTCTCCAGTTCCTCGTTCGAGGACTGAAGCTCTTCGTTTATCGAGGACAACTCCTCGTTTGAAGACTTCAACTCTTCGTTGGAGGATTCCAGTTCTTCCGTGGCGATCTGCAGCCGCTCGCGGGTTTCCCGCAGCTCCTTTTCGAGCTGGCTGACATTGGCGCTCTCGACGTCGGCGGTGGCGTGCAGCGGCTCGCTGTCAATCTCCGGCTTCAGGCCTCCGACATCCCGGAACACCAGCATGTAGAGCGGGTCCGACGTGCCGTCGGAGGGAAGCGGCTGCACCGCGAGGCTGATGGTCTGGCGTCCGCCGTTGGTGCCGACGGTGATGCCGTTCTGGATCGATACCTGCCCGGTATTGACCGATTTGTGCAGTCCGGCCCGCAGATCCATTCGCAGGCCCCGTCGCGCCATGCCAAACACGTTGTTGTCGGGCGCGCCGGCAGCGAGTTCGAGGTATTTTCCCGTGCCGCCCGAACTGTGAATGAGTTCGCCCGCCGCGTTGACGATCACATGAGCCGGTGAATAGCATTCCAGCAGAAGGCGTTCCGCGCTCTCCAGCGCACCGTCGCCCGTCGCCTTGGGGCGGGCATTCGGCGCTACCCGCTTGGGTGCGGCCGCAAGCGGGAACTCGGGCAGTTTCCGGGCCGAACCGGCACGCCTCTGGAAAATGCGGCTTCCCTTGTCGATGGTGGCGAACAAGCGCGAGTGACGGGTGACATTCTCCGAGGAGCCGAGAAACAGATAGCCGTCCTTGCGCAGCGCGTAATGGAAGATCGGAATGACCTTTTCCTGCAGTTCAGGCCCCATGTAGATCAGGAGATTGCGACAGGAGATCAGGTCGAGTTTCGAAAAAGGCGGATCGCGCAGCAGGTTGTGGGGAGAAAACAGACACATTTCGCGCAACTCGGCGCCAACCCGGTAGGTGCCGTCCTCGGGCGAGAAGAATTCCTTCAGCCGCCTCGGCGTGATGTCGCTGGCGATGGCGGCCGGATAGCGGCCGGCCCGCGCGACATCGAGCGCGCGCTCGTCGATATCGGTGGCAAATATCTGCAGTTTGGGCGAAGCCGCGCCGCGCGGCGCATTTTCCCTGAGGAGGATGGCGATCGAATAGGCTTCCTCGCCGGTGGAGCAGCCTGGAACCCAAACCCTTATCGTCTCCTCCGGCCGGCGTTTGTCGAAAAGTTTGGGAATGACGAGGCGTTCCAGCGCCTCGAATGCCTGCGGGTCGCGGAACAGGCTGGTCACGCCGATCAGGAGATCCTGGAAGAGAAGATCGACTTGCGGCGGCTCTTCACGCAAGCGCTCGTAGAACGCTGCCGGGTCATCGATCCGCAACAGCTGCATGCGGCGCTGGATGCGCCTCAGGATCGTGTTTTCCTTGTAGCCGCTGAAGTCATGGCCGGTGCGGGCACGCAGCAGCAAGGCGAACCGGGAGAGCTGGTCCGAGACGTCGCGCTTGCGGCGATTCAGTTCGCCGTTGGTGGCGACATGGTTGGCGTGGCGAAAGTAATCGACGAGTGCAACCGCCATTTCATCGGCCGGCAGGACCATGTCGACCAACCCGGTCTGGACCGCGCTGCGCATCATGCCGTCGTATTCGGCGCTTTCCTGGGCAAGCGTCAGGCCGCCGTGCTCCTTGATCGCCCGCAGGCCGATGGTGCCGTCGCTGCCGGTCCCCGAGAGAATGACTGCTGCCGCATTTTCTCCCTGGTCGTTGGCGAGCGAAATGAAAAAGTCGTCGATGGGAGTCCTCTTGACGCGCGCCGCGGGCATCCTGGCGAGGTGAAGATGGCTGTCCTGGACGGTCACCGAGACGCCAGGAGGCACAACATAAATCCTGTCGGGCTCGATCGCGGATGCCTCGGCCGCTGTCTGCGTGTCGATGGAGGCGCAGCGCTGGATGATGCTCGTGAGCACGCTCTCGTGCCCGGCATCCAGATGCTGGATCACCACATAGGCAAGTCCGCTGTCGTGCGGGACCCGGGGAAAGAACTGTTGTAATGCCGCTATGCCGCCGGCCGACGCGCCAATGGCGACGATCGGACAGGGCCTCGCCGGCGCGGCATCGCTGCCCGACTCATCCTGCGATTCCGCTCCCATTGTCTTCGTCCGACGTTGCCTCATTATTTTCCACCATTACCCGCCTGCTCTCGAGGATCCGCTCGATCAACCCGGCATCTGCCTGGTGCTCGCGGGCCCGATCCCGCAGCTGCCTGGCGAGTTCGGGACGGATGTTTGCCTTTTCCCGCTCCGCCATCCGGCGAACGAATTCGGCGCGCTGCTGGTGCGCCCTCAGCATGCTCCATAATATCTCGTCCGCCTCGGCAGCCTGGGCCTCCATCATCGCTTCCGGCGTGAAGGCGTGCCCCGTATGGCACCGATACCTGAGCATTTCGCCGTCCTCGATCTCCCACAAGGGCCCGTGGCATTCCGGGCACGTGAATACCGACAGCTCGCCGAGCCGATCTTCGTTTTTCATCGTGGAGTGCTCCTGCGCGGCGACCGCTGCCTCCAGCCTGACGCCCGCAGGTGCCGGGAAAGTCTCGCCGGGCGGCTCGGCCGCCAGTTTGGCCAGCAGGCTGCCCATTTCCGCAGCTGGCTCGCAGTGGTCGATCTCAACGTAGCGAAGCGCATTCCTCACCATGTCCGGCACCAGGGCGTCGCGCGGATGTTGAAGTACCGCCACGCCGCCTACCGCCTTGACGGCCCGCAGGCCCGCGGTGCCGTCCGAGAGGGCTCCCGACAGCAGCACGCCGATCGCCCGCGCCCCGAAGCTCAGCGCGGCCGAGCGGAAAAGCGGATCTATCGCCGGCCGCGCGAGGTTTTCGCGCGGCCCGCGCCGCAACAACATGTGGTCGCCGTGAAGCAGCAGATGGAAACCGGGTGGCGCAACATAAATGTGGCCGGCGCGGAATTTCGCGCCGTTCTGCGCATCGGATACCGCAAGCGGCCCGACGCGATCGAGGATTTCCGACAGGTAGCTCGTCGTCCCGACGTGCAGCACCACGAACAGCGTGGCGGCCAAGTCGGCCGGCAAGTCGCCTGCGATGCGCCTCAAGGCATCGAAGCCGCCAGCCGATGCACCGATGACGATGATGGAATGCTTGCGGGCGATGCTGCTTTCGCCGGCGGTTGCATCGCGAACGCTGCTGCGCGATTTGGTGGCCATGGCTTGTCCTGTGGAATAGCAGGGCGCCCCTCCACAACATTACGCTTCTCGCTGACGTGAAGCCCAACGGCGCGAGATCATTCCACGAGGAACAGAATAAACTACCGCCCGAGTGGAAAACGTTACAGGAACAGGCAGCGCTTCGATTGATCGCCGGCTGTCGGTCGCGCCGATGATGGACTGGACGGACGAAGCCGAAAGCGGGCCGCCGATCAAAAGCTTAGCGGGGTC